>CAZRCF010000148.1:0-7352 GCA_964598505.1 uncultured Lentimicrobiaceae bacterium
ACAAAATCGGGAATTATGTAGTCTAAAAGACGTTGATAGTGAGTAATAACAATTGTAGCATTATCTTTAGAGCGAAGTTTTTGAACACCATTAGCAACAATTCGTAAAGCATCAATATCTAAGCCCGAGTCGGTTTCGTCTAAAATTGCAAGTTCTGGTTCAAGCATTGCCATTTGAAAAATTTCATTTCGTTTTTTCTCGCCACCCGAAAAACCCTCATTTACCGAGCGGTTAGTTAGTTTTGTTTGTAATTCAACTAATTTTTTCTTTTCCTCCATTAAAGCCAAAAATTCGGCAGCAGTAAGTTCCTCTTTGCCCTTATATTTGCGGATTTCGTTTACAGCAGTTCGCATAAAATTTGTAATACTAACACCCGGAATTTCAACTGGATATTGAAATCCAAGAAAAACTCCTTCACGAGCCCTGTCTTCAATCGATAGTTCTAATAGATTTTTTCCATTATACATAACTGTTCCGGAGGTAACTTCAAAAACTTCTCTGCCGGCAATAACAGCAGCCAAAGTACTTTTACCGGTTCCATTAGGTCCCATTATTGCGTGAACTTCGCCATGATTAACTTTTAAATTAACTCCTTTTAGTATCTCTTTGCCATTTATACTGGCATGTAAATTCTTGATTTCGAGTAACATAATATTTTGTTTTATTTTTTTAATTCTAACTTCCCACTTCATGCTTTTTTCACCACTAAGGCACTCAGTACACTAAGCCTCCCTAAGTTTTTTCATCCTCACATTATCGCATCCTCACATTAGCACATTATCGCATTATAATATTATTTCCTTTTTACTTAACCCTTTTTACTTTTTACTTAAAAATTTCTCAACCAACACTTCCCTCCAAACTAATCGCTAATAATTTTTGAGCTTCCACAGCAAACTCCATTGGAAGTTTACTTAAAACCTCTTTTGCGTAACCATTTACAATTAAACTAATTGCACTTTCGGTATCAATACCGCGTTGTTTGCAATAAAAAAGTTGATCTTCCGAAATTTTTGATGTAGTGGCTTCGTGTTCAATAATTGATGATTTATTTTCGCTTTTTATATAGGGCCAAGTGTGAGCACCACATTTATCGCCCATAAGCAACGAGTCGCATTGCGAGTAATTTCGCGAATTATTTGCTTTTTTACCCATTTTTACCAATCCACGATAGCTATTATTGCTTTTACCTGCCGAAATTCCTTTTGAAATAATTGTGCTTTTTGTATTTGCACCAATATGAATCATTTTTGAACCCGTATCGGCTTGTTGATAATTGTTTGTAACGGCTACAGAATAAAACTCTCCAACAGAATTATCGCCCAATAATATACAACTTGGATATTTCCAAGTAACAGCAGAGCCAGTTTCTACTTGAGTCCACGATATTTTTGAGTTTAAACCTTTACATAATCCTCGTTTTGTAACAAAATTATATATTCCACCTTTGCCTGTTTTATCTCCTGGATACCAATTTTGAACAGTAGAATATTTAATTTCGGCATCTTTTAACGCAATTAACTCAACAACAGCAGCATGAAGTTGATTTTCATCGCGTTGCGGAGCGGTACAGCCTTCCATATAGCTAACATACGAGCCTTCATCGGCAATTAATAATGTTCGTTCAAATTGTCCTGTGTTAGCAGCATTTATTCTGAAATAAGTTGATAGTTCCATAGGGCAACGAACACCTTTAGGTATATAGCAAAACGAGCCATCGGTAAATACTGCAGAATTTAAAGCAGCAAAATAATTATCGCCAATAGGTACTACCGAAGCCAAATATTTTTTAACTAAATCGGGGTGTTCTCTTATGGCTTCGCTTATCGAACAGAAAATAATACCTTTTTCGGAAAGCACATCGCTAAATGTAGTTTTTACCGAAACACTATCTATAACGGCATCTACGGCAACACCACTTAATATTTTTTGTTCATCTAGCGATATGCCTAATTTGTTGAAAGTTTCTAATAATTCGGGGTCAACTTCATCTAAATTAGTTAACTCTTTTTTCTTTGTAGGTGCCGAATAGTATATAATATCCTGATAATTAGGTTTTTCGTAAGTGAGGTGAGCCCAGTTTGGTTCTTTCATCTCTTTCCATTTTTCAAAAGCTCTTAGTCGAAATTCGAGCATCCATTCCGGTTCATTCTTTTTTGCGGAGATAAATTTTATAATATCTTCATTTAGCCCTTTTGGAGCTTGATCCATTTCAATATCAGTGTAAAAACCATATTTATAGTCGCTTTCTGTAATTTCTCGAATTATATCATCTTTCTCTTCAGCCATTTTAAATATTAATTTAGATTAAATTCAAATACAAAATTATAAAAAGTTCTTATCAATGTATTATAAATATTATTTATTTCAGTATAAAATTTAAATATGAGTTGTAATGATAATTTTAAAGCGATAATCAAAATTTATTAACAAAAAAAATAATAATAATATTTTATGATATTAAAAACACTAATATTAGTGGTATAATATTGTTTATCTGTGTTTTATATATTTATCTTCGAATAATTAATGTAGGTATATATATTTAAACATTAGTAAAACTCAATTAAAAAAGTAAAAAAATTATAATTTTTTACTAAAAAATGAATATTTTGCAAATAAGTTTTATATATTTGCATAATAACTAAGTAAAAAATTTAAAAATTTATGATATGAAAAAGAATTACATTTTATTATTAGCCTTTGTTTTATCAGCAACATTTTCATTTGGGCAACTGTTTTATGAAAATTTTGAAGGAACATTTCCTCCATTAGGATGGACAAAACAAAGCCCAGACCATGGTACTGGTTGGGCAAAAATTAATGCTGGAACTAATCCTATTCCGGGATTTACTAATGGTACGTTAACACCTTGTCAATATGGAATTAGTGGTATGGCTTATTGTTCTTTTGCTACCGGCGGTCATACACCTACTGAAACTGTTAATAATCAATGGCTAATTACTCCTCAAATATATAATATTGGAGCAAATTTTACAGTTAGTTTTTGGCTATATAAATATGGAAATTATAAAGATAGTTTAAAGGTTATGGTTTCAACTGATAGTAATGATTTAGCCAGTTTTACCGGAACTGTTGGCACTATTGCACTTTCCGAAACTGATACCGGTTGGGTAAATTACCACTTTTCTTTAGCTGCTTATTCTGGTCAAAACATATATATTGGTTTTAACGAATATGTTTCTGATAATGGAACTTATAGTTCATTTTTTGCTTTAGATAATGTAAGAATTGGAACCGCAGTTTCTGTTCAAGATTTTTCAAGTAAAATATATGCTAATGTATATCCTATTCCTGCTAAAAACAACTTAAATATTGAATCTTCAAATATTATTAATAAAATTAAAATTATTAATTTATTTGGACAAGTTGAAATTGAAAAAGATATTGATAGTAAGTTTTCAAAAATAAATGTTTCCGAATTGAACTCAGGAGTATATTTTATACAAATGGATTTTGATGGTGGAACTGTTACAAAAAGATTTATTAAATAGTTTTTTAAATTATTTAAACAAAAGAGGCTGAAGTTTTCAGCCTCTTTTGTTTATAAAGACAATATAATGAACTTTTTAAACACTAATCAATAATTTCCATCTTTTTCATTAAAAACGAAGCATTTAATTTTGTGCTAATTCCTTTGTTAAGTTTATAGTCAAATATTAGTTGGTCGTTTGTTAAATCTACTTCAAAACAATAATTTTTTACAATATTCGGATATTTCTTTTCTAATTCGCCAATTGTTAAATCGTGGGTTGCAATTATTACAATAGATTTTTGGCTGATAAGTTTTTCTAATAATCCTAACGAGCCTAATTGCTTATCTTTTGTGTTAGTTCCACGTAAAATTTCATCAAGAATTACAAATGTTTTTGGATTGTTTTTTACATTATTGATTATTTCTTTTAATCTAATTAATTCGGCATAAAAATATGATTCGTTGTTCGATAGTGAATCTTGTATTTTTATACTCGACATAATATCGCATGGCGAAAACACAAGATTTTTTGCACAAACCGGTGCTCCATTCATAGCCAAAATTAAATTTATTGATAATGTTCGCAAAAATGTACTTTTGCCAGCCATATTGGCTCCTGTAATTATAATTACAGTTGGTTTTCCAGAAAATGAAATGTTATTACTTATCCTAATTTTTGGATGTATAAGGGGATGAGAAATGTATGTGGCTTCAAATGCAAACTCTTTTTCCGAGATTTCGGGATATGATATATGCGATTGATTATTAAAGGCATATACTGAAAAACAAATCAATTTATCAATTTCAGAGAGGGTATTAAACCAAGAATCAATAACTGTTTTATGTTTCTCTTTCCATTTTGCCAATCGGCAATAAATTTGAATATCAAATATAAATAAAGAATTTAAAATTAGCCAAACAAAAACATTATAACGTGTATCGAAACTGTTCAATAGATTAAATAATTTTGATAACGATTTACTTGCTTTAATATTTCGATTTGATAATTGTTGCTTTAAATTTACTAAATATGACGATTTAAAGTCTTCATTTTCAATTAATTTGATAAGTGTTGAATATTTTTCAAAAGTTTTTGCAGTTCTTCCTAATTTTAAATGTGTTTTGCTAATTTTTTGTTTGTTAAAATATATTATCAACAAATTACATAACGTTGCTAATATTAAAGCATTAAATGAAAAAACTCCAATAATTGCAAGTGTTAAATTGACAATAAAAATTAAAGGCATTGCAAAAGCAAGTATTTGTAGCAATTTGAGTTTTTCAGCAGTTTCGTTTAACCATAAATTTAAACTCGATAATTCGTTACCATCTTCGGAAATTAACATTCCATAAGATTGAAAATTTTGAGTAAATTCGTTTTTTAACGATAACTCACTTATTGCTTCTTGTTTTGTTTTAATTACAACTGCATCCAACTCCGATTTACAGAGGTTTTCGGCAAATTTATTTTTGCCAATTATTGTAGAACATCGGTTTAAGTATTGAAAAAGTGAACCGTTACCAAAAATTTCAAAATCGGCTGATAAATGAGGGTTTATATAATTATATTCTTGACCTGAATTTTTATCGTGGTAGTTATGTTCTAAATATTTCAGTTCGTTTTTATTAATAGCTAATTTATTTGAAAGCACCTTTTCTTTATATACAATGCTCAAATTTTGTTTTAATACATAAAGAAATAAAAGCAAATTTGAAAATGAAATACACAAAAAAAGATAATTGTTGTGCTTAAAAAACAGTATAAAAAAAACGATAAAAATTATAAAAACGATAAGTCGGATAAAATAAAAATAAGAAATTTTTTTTCTGATTTTTTTAATAACTAATTCTAAATCATCAATATTACTGTTATAATAATTGTGAACAGGTTGTTGCATAATAAATTTATATTTTTAATAATTAATTTCGTTGAGCAATGCTTAGTGTTTAACAATTTCACAAATTTAAGTTGCAATCTTTAAAATCAAAAAAACAATCTAAACCGTTTTTAAATGTCTGTTTTTAAATATAATAGCTCCTATTATAAAATACAAAATAGTAAGAACCAAAATTGCAATAATTTCGGGAATAATACTAATAAAATCCATGTTCATAATAAGAGTTTTGTTTAATGCCGAAATTGCATGAGATGGACTTAAAAACCCCTGAATTGATATTGGATAGCCTGCAATAGTAAACAATGCTTCGCTTTTTAGAGGAAAAGCAGCACCAGTAAAAAACATAAACAAAAACATTGGAAAGTTGCCAACAACCAAAACTTCACTTGCCGATTTAGTAATCGCTGCAATAATTAAGCTAAATGCAATAATTGATAAACTTGTTAAACCAGCTATAAAAACTAAAATTAATAACGACCCTTGGTAATTAAAACCTAACATAATTGCTGTTAACAATGTAAAAATCACGGAAATAACTCCTACAGTTAATTGCACAATGCCAATACCGCCTAAAAACTCAAAAATTGATAATTTTGATAGTTTTAAACGCATAATTGTTTTATTTTCTATTTCCGAAACAAAGGCTATGCTGGCTGTAAACATAAGCATTATAAGCGATACAATAAGTATTCCGGGAACAATCATATCAAAATCATTTACATTTGCCGATGTGCCAAGTGCAGTTTCTTTAACTTCAATAATTCTTTTGCTATTTGTGGTTTTTATTGCAAATTCATTTACAAATTCATTTGCCCAAACAGCACTAATTAAATAGTTAGTATTTGTTAAATCGCCAAAAAATTCAATATTGGAAACAGAAAGGCTATCGTTGTTTTTTCGTGCATTTAAGGATTGCGAAAACAACTCTGGAATTACAATTAGTGCATCAGCTTTTTTGTTTTTCAGCCTATCTATGCCTTCATTTTTATCTGCAATTTCTTTTATAATAAATGGCGTTGAGGTAGAATCAATTTTTGTTGAAATAATAAATGTTTTAAGGCTTTCGCCATGATTTTTATTCATTCCATTTTCAACAATTCCTTTATCGTTATTTACAACCAAAATATTATATTGTGGTTTCGATGATTCCATTATTAGGAAATAAACAAAAATAAAAAATGGTCCCATTGATAGAGAAAGAAGTAACACCCAGAAACTTCTAATTTGTTCTCTAAAACTCTTTTTAATTATGCTAATAAGTTTCATTGTCGTAAATTTCTTCCGGTTAAATTAATAAAAACATCTTCAAGCGTGTTTTCTCTTAGTTTTATTTCGGAAATAACTAACTCTGTGGTTTCGGCAATTTTTCTAATTTCCGATATATGCTCAATAATATTTGGATTTTTAATTAAAATAAAATTTGCTCCTTTTTGAATATTTTGCGAAAATGACGTAATTTTTTCAGCAAATAAATTTATGGTTTCTTCATTACCGTTTTCAAAAATAATTTCTAAGATATCACCTTCTCCAATCGTCTTTTTTAGGTTTTGCGGAGTGTCTAATAATAGTAATTTTCCGTAATCTATAATTGCAATTCTATCAGCCAAACGGTCGGCTTCGTCCATATTGTGAGTGGTAAGAATAATAGTTTTTTCTTTGCCAAAATTTTTAATAAAATCGCGAACAAGTATTCTGCTTTGTGGATCTAATCCAGCTTCCGGTTCATCGAGAATTAGAATTTCCGGATTATGAACTAATGCCAAACAAATATTTAATCGGCGTTTCATTCCTCCTGATAATTTACTTGCTCGAACATTTGTTTTGTCTTTTAATCCCAAAAGATCCAATAACTCTAAAGCTCTTGTTTTTGCTGTATTTGAAGCAATTCCGTAAATTTCTCCAATAAATTGTAACTGCTCAATGCAGGTTAATTTTGGATAAAATATATTTTCTTGAGG
>CAZRCF010000149.1:0-7348 GCA_964598505.1 uncultured Lentimicrobiaceae bacterium
AATAATTTTTGACCTTCTTCTGTTATTTCGCCTTCAATTTCACCGGTTTCGGCATCTTTAATAATTGTACCGAGTGGAACTTGAACAAAAACATCTTCGCCCATAGCTCCCGAACACTGTTTTTTTCCGCCATTTTCGCCATTCGAAGCTGAAAGATGTCGGGTGTAACGTAAATGTAATAGTGTCCAAAGTTGCGAATTGCCAACAAGATAAATATGTCCGCCTCTGCCACCATCGCCACCATCGGGACCAGCTTTTGGATTGCCTGATAAACGTGCTAAGTGGGCTGAACCGGCTCCGCCGTTCCCCGAACGTAAAAATATTTTTACGTAGTCGATAAAATTTGAATTTGACATTTAATTATTACATTTTTGAAATGCAAAGTTACTCATTTTTTTCGAGTACTACATTTTCAATTATTGCAAGTATTTTTTTTGATACATTTTCAATAGTATCATCGGTATTTATTGATTTCAATATTCCTTTTGATGAGTAATAATCGGTAAGAATATGAGTGTGTTTTTCGTATTCAATTATTCGTTTATTAAATATTTCAATATTATCATCAGTTCGACTCCCATCGCTCGATCGCCTTTGCATTCTTGATATTAATTCTTTTTCGGGAGCATGTAAATAGAATACTATATCGATTTTTTCGGGCTTTTTTGAGATAAATCTATCAATTAATTCTGCTTGTGGTAGTGTGCGTGGCACTCCATCGAACAAAAAACCTTTATTATTTCCGCTTGATTTTATTCGATAATATAACATTTTTAGCGTAATGCTATCGGGAACATAAAAACCATTGTCGATTAATTTTTTAGCAATTATACCTATTGGTGTTTGTGATTCAATCTCATTTCTAAACATTTCGCCGGTAGAAATATGCTCAAATCCATAGCGTTTGGATATTAATGTTGAGTGGGTTCCTTTTCCACTACATGGTGGTCCTACCAGTATAATATTTATCATAAATGAGTTATAGTTTTGTTTATTTTTTAGTAATCAGCAATCTGTGAAGAGTAATCAGTTTTCAGAAGCTGTTAGCATTTAGCGATTAGCTTCTTCTTTAATTAACACATTAACACATCATCGCATTAGCAAATTATTCCCACTTCCCACTTCTAACTACTAACTTTTCACTTTCCACTTTTTACTTTTTACTTACTACTTCTATCTAACCTTAGTAAACCATTTTTCAACAACATTTGATAATAGTTCGTTAACCATATCTTTATCGCCTATGCCATTTACCAAAGTATATTTAGATTGTTTTTTGTAATAATTTATAACCGGTTTTGTTTTTTCTTCGTACTCTTCCATTCGTTGAATAATTAAGTCGGTTTCCGAGTCGTAAGAGCGTTTTTTGTGGGTTTTTGATCTTGCCGAAAGTCTTTTAAAACATTCGAGCATAGGCACTTCAAGATTTATTGCTATTGAAACCGAAGAATCCATACGAAGTAACATGCCATCAAGAATATATGCTTGAACAATAGTTCGTGGAAATCCTTTAAAAATAAATCCACGAGCCTTTGGATGAAGTTTAATCTCTTTTTCGAGCAACTGAATAATTATTTCATCGGGTACGTTAAGTCCAGTTTTTAAGTATGGTAATACTTTTTTGCTCAAAGGGGTATTCAATTTAATTTCATTACGTAAAAGATGTCCTGTAGAAATGTAAACTAAGTTGAATTTTTTTGCTAACAAATGTCCTTGAGAGCCTTTTCCGCCGCCTGGTCTGCCAATAAGAACAACATTTAATAAAGTCTCTTTTAATGCTTTTTCAATAGCAAAATCTAAGCGTTCAAATACCTCATCAAGTGTTCCAACTCCATCGATACCAAAATATAGATCTTTTTCTCTGTAAAATTCAGCTACAGGAATAGTTTTATTTTCGTATTCTTTAAGACGGAAATTTATAACTTCTTCGGTATCATCATTTCTGCCTGAAATTTTTGATCTTTCGGTAAGTCGTTCAAAAAGAGTTGGTCGTGGAACTTCTAAACTTAGCATACATGTAAGTGAAGTTCCCATTTTCATTAGTAAACCATCAAGAATATATGCTTGCACCAAAGTTCTTGGAAATCCATCGAAAAGAAAACCATTTGCATTTGGATTTGTTTTAATTTTATCTTCAATAATTTCAACAATAATTTCGTCGGGAGCCAATTCGCCTCGAGCAATTATTTGTTTTACTTTTTGCCCAATTTCAGTATCATGTTCAATTTCGTAACGCAACATATCGCCCGTTGAAAGATATACTAAATTGTATTTTTCTATCAATTTTATCGATTGCGTACCTTTCCCTGCTCCCGGAGCACCAAATAATGCAATGTTTAACATAATATATCTATATTATTGAATGTTTATTATTCGTACAGTTGATAAATATCGCAATAATTTCTACCTAACTCATCGTAATCTAATCCGTAGCCAACAATAAATTTATTTGGAATTTTCAAAGCTACATAATCAATAGGATAATCATATTTATAAGCATCTTCTTTAAAAGTCATGGCTGCAATTTTAATGCTTGCAGCATTTTTTTGTTGTAAAAGATGAATAAGAGTTTGAATAGTTAATCCTGTGTCAACAATATCTTCAATAATAATTATATCTCTGCCGGTTACATCGGTATTTAAACCAATAATTGATTTTACCTGATTACTTGAAGTTGTGCCACCTTGATATGATGAAACTTTTATGCAGCTAACTTCGCAATCGATACTTAGTTTTTTTAATAAATCGGAGGCAAATATTATTGCCCCATTTAAAATTATAAGCATCAACGGAATTTTATCTTGATAATCGGAATTGATTTTTTCTGCTAATTTACCAACTGCAATATCAATTTCCTTAGATGTTATATATTTTATAAATGTTTTATCTTTAATAACAATTTTATCCATAATGCTTTAATTTTTAAGCAAACCTACATTTTTTTTTAAAAATATGCAAAATTTATTGATAAATTATGATTTATTAGTAATCGCAAAATTTATACTATTGAATATAAAATGCTAATAATCAATTACAAAAATTTATTTAATAAGCTAATTTCTTAATTTGTTTAGGTTTTCACTTTGTAAATCCATTTTTTATTAACCATTGCGAACCTTGAAGCAACGAATAAGAATATTTTTTCATGCTATCAGCCATAAGTTTATGTTCTTCAATAATATTTTTTGTTGACTTATTTTTATAATCATATAAAAGCTCTGTTCCATCGGAACGGATTATTGAAAAATATTCGCCATTAATACAACCTATTTTATCATCGGAGCTAAAGGTTGCAAAGTTTCGTTTTTCCGATAATAGGTCAATGCCGGGTGTATTGTTAATATATTTTAATCCTATAAACCCCATTATTGTAGGAAAAACATCGATTTGTAATCCAATATTATTAAATTGTTTTCCCTCAGGAATAAATTTTGGCGAATAGATGATAAATGGTGTATGATGATAATCTAAAGATATTTCGTAAGGTGAATTGCCCGAATATCCATGGTCGGCAACAAAAACAAATATTGTATTATTGAACCATTTTTGATTTTTACAAAGTGAAATTAAGTACCCTATCGACCAATCAGCATATTCAACAATTGCTGTTTTTTTATCATTTGTTGTTGCTTTAAAAGCAATGTTTTTAGGAATAATATATGGACCATGGTCGCTACTTGTCATAAATGCAGCAAAAAAAGGTTTGTTTTCTATTTGATTTTTATTAATTTCTTTAATAGCATATTCAAACATAAAATGATCGGAAACGCCAAGTGTGCTAAGAACTTCATTTGCAGGATAGTCTTTTTGGCTAATAATTTTATCAAAATGATTTGCTTTCAGAAATCCGCCAATATTATCAAATTGATCGTCGTGAGTAACAAAAAAAGATGTTTTATATCCATTTTGTTTTAAAACTCCCGGTAATCCGGTATAAATTGGCGTTGGAAATTCGTTCATTAAGTGTTTTTTTAATAAAGCTGGATATGAATAAAGTGTTGAGTAAATTCCATTAAAAGTATGAATTCCGGCAGTATATATTTCATTAAAAAAGTATGAATTTGGCGTAAGACTTTCCAGATTTGGTGTTAAATTTTTATTATTGCCATACATTTTCATTTTTGCCGCCGACATGCTTTCCATAATTACCATAATTAAATTTGGTTTATTTACAGCTTTTATTGAGTCGTTCATAACTCTTGCTATTGGCGATTGATTGGGTAGTTGAGTATTTATTTTTAAACTGTTTTTTAATTCTTCTATTGCAATTTTATTGTCAATTAACTTTAATAATTTATTATCCGTTTTTAAATCATCAAGCCAGCTTCGGAGTAAAGTAAACACAGGATTTAAACCCATTTGGTTTGGAAAATTGTAATTGCTGATAAATGCAGTTCCAACACGAATTGGCGATTTTTTTTCAATTCTGCCACGCATTCCCAAAAACATCACTCCCAAAAAAATTATTGAACAAAAAATATATAATGAAATTGTTTTATAGTTTTTAAAAACTATAGTTTTTGTGTTTTGCGATAAAAAATACTTTCGCTCTCGTTTCATTAAATAATACCAAAACCAAATCAAAACAATTAACGGAATTAATATAATCCAATAGGTTGCTTCTTGAAATATCATAGAAAACACAAAATTAGGATTATCGAGCCATGCAAAAGCCATAGTATTAAACCTACTGCCAAATTGAATATAATAAGGAATATCAGCAGCACAAATTAAAAATGCAATTGGGTAAATAATTGTGCAAAAAATAAAAACTGATTTAATAATTAAAGAATTAATTTTTTTTATATGATAGCAAATTAATAATATTAAGGTTGGAACAGCTAAAATATACATAGAAACAACAGTATCGAAACGAAATCCCATAAAAAACGAAGATAAAATTATTGGAAATTTCGAATCTGTTATTGAATTAAGTTGATTAATATTTACAATAAAAAACCCTAATCTGAATAAAGTAAAAAAAACAATTCCTGTTAAAAAAATTGATATAATAATTTTAAAAGGATAAAATATATTGCTACTAAAATCTTTCATAAAAAATATTTTATATTATAAAGTGAACAAAATTAGCTTTTTTCAATTTATAGTACATTAAATATTTAATTATTTTTTGTAATTTTGCAGCCCGAAATAAATTTATAAAATATTTTCATGATAAAAAAAGTCATTTCGATAATAATATTCTGTTGTCTGTTTAATATTCTAAGTTTTTCTCAGTCGTACACTAAAGCAGATATTGTAATATATATTAGCAAATATAAGAATGCTGCTATAAATAAAATGAATGAATTCCGAATTCCGGCAAGTATAACATTGGCACAAGGAATTTTTGAATCGGGAGCCGGAACAAGTGATTTGGCTACTGAGGCAAATAATCATTTTGGCATTAAATGCGGTGGTAATTGGAAAGGCGAAACAATGCTAAAAGACGATGACATTAAAAATGATTGTTTCAGAAAATATGAGTCGGTAGAAGATTGTTTTAGTGATCATTCAAAATTTTTAACCGAAAAAGAGCGTTATGCCGATTTGTTTAAATTAGAGATTACCGATTATAAAGGTTGGGCAAAAGGGCTGAAAAAAGCTGGGTATGCTACTAATGAAGATTATGCATCGTTACTTATAAAAATTATTGAAGATTACGAACTTAATGAATACGATAAAAAATATAAAGCAGTAAATGTTTCTAAAGAAGATGAACCATCAACTCAAATCACTAAAAATGATATATTTAATCTTGGTGAAAATGAGTTATATCCTATTAAAAAAATAAATGGAAGAAATATATATATTAACAATCAAACTCGTTTTGTTGTAGTACGTAAAGGTGATACTTTTGCTAAAATAGGGAAAGATATAAATTCAGAAGAATGGTTGTTAGTAAAATATAATGATGTTCCAAAAGGCTCAAAAGTAAAAGAAGGAGATATTGTTTATATTGAAACTAAAAGAAAACGTGGAATAGTTTCTTCACATTTAGCTCAAGAAGGCGAAACAGTATATAAAATTGCTCAATTCTATGGTATTAGAATGAAATACATTAAAAAATATAATAATTTTGATGACAACACTGTAATAAAAACTGGTTCAACAGTTTGGCTTAAAAAACGCTAAAAATTAATAGAATAGGAATTAAGCTAAGTTGAAATGTTGGAAGTAGTAAACACGAAGAGAAAATCATAATATAAACTTATACACCAATAACATAAAAACTTATACCTCAATAACTAATAACCTAATAACAAGCATAAGTACAATGTTTACATATTTTGTGTCTCTGTTTTTTCAGCTTCAATTTTAATTTTATCTACTAAAACATTAGCAAAATTCTCGAGTGGTTTTTTTACCATCATCGAAACCATTGCGGGAACATCAACATCTAAATCTAAAAATACTTCACTCGAATTGTTATCAATATAAATTATATTACAAATAATAACCATACTCATTGGTTGGTCGGCAGTTGCTTTAAATACAACCTTTCTGTCATATTCTTTTTCAGCAATAATGATTTTAACTTTTGCCATACTCGCTATTTCAAACGAACAACTATCTTCGGTTGATTCCCAATTTTTTAATTGTTCGGGAATTACATTGCCAAAATTATTGCAATTTGAAACTAAATTATAAATTGTATTTTGTGTTGCATTGATATTCAGATGATTGCTTTCAATTTTCATTTTATAGAGTTTTAATATTTTTGTAATTTGAAGATTATTATATTTTTCAGAAAAAAAAACTATTCGTGCAATTTACTCCACTCTTGTGGTGATTGTTTCCACAATTTTAGTGTTTCTAATTCATCGTGTTTTACATATCCTTCTTTTACAGCTTCCTCAATCATCGCACTATACGATGTAATTGTTTTTAATTCAACATTTGCATCAATAAAACGTTCAATTGCAATTGGAAGTTCATAAGTAAAAATTGCAGCCATTCCTTTAACAATACAACCGGCTTCGCGAAGTGCTTCGGCTGCTTTTAAACTACTTTGCCCTGTTGAAATTAAATCTTCAATAATTACTACGGTTTGCCCTTTTTCAACTACACCTTCAATTAAATTTGATAGTCCATGTTTTTTTTCTTCGCTTCTAACATATACAAATGGTAAGCCAAGAGCATCGGCAACCAAAGCACCTTGTGCAATTGCTCCGGTGGCTACTCCTGCAATAATATCGGGCTTGCCAAAATTTGTAATAACGAGGTTTTTTAACTCATTTTTTATAAAATCACGAACTTTAGGATAGGATAAAGATTTACGATTATCGCAATAAATTGGTGATTTTAATCCCGATGCCCATGTAAAAGGATTTGATGGATTCAATTT
>CAZRCF010000150.1:0-7315 GCA_964598505.1 uncultured Lentimicrobiaceae bacterium
TTTGGACTATACGAACGAAGACCCATATCAGCAATAATAATTGCTTTAAACAATGCTGGATTATTTTTTAACGTATTTAAAATTATTTTTCCACCCAACGAATGTCCTAAAATAATTGGATTTTCAATTGTTAGTTTTTTCATCAACTCAATAATATCTGCCGACATTGAATTTAAAGAAAACTCTTTATCATGAGGCGAATTGCCATGATTTCGCAAATCGGGAACTATAACTTTAAAACTTAATTTTTCTGCAAAATATTTTGCAAATCGAACCCAATTATCGGAGTTGCCAAGCAAACCATGAAGAATTATCATCGGTTGCCCTTGTCCAAATTCCCTATAAAAAAGGTTCATAAGATAAATTAGTTATAAAATTTTTCTTTACTATAGGGAAATTCTTTAGCTAATTCGCCCGAATAGTAAAAATCGAAACCTACTGCACCAAATGTATATATTTTATCACCAATTTCAATACGAGAACCTCCAACTTTAGGGTCGGGTTTTGGTTTTGAAACAATGTAGCCAAGATTAAATAAAGTAATTAAAATTTCGGGGCGATTAGATATGCTATAACCAGCTTTTTCCCACTGACTTTGAACTTGGTGTAAAAAAAGTGCAGCATACAAATATGAATAATAATGGTTTTTATAGTCAACTAACCTATTATAACGCATATTTGCAGTATCTGCTGAGTTAAAATCAAGAAGATTTTCATATTTTTCTCCTAAATAGTATTCTGATGATCTGTTTTTCAAATTATTTTCAATTTCGATAGCTGTAAATTCTTTAATACCAGTAACTCCAAGCGAAAAAGTACTTTCAACAGCCAAAACTTTTAATGGTCCAATATAAGTTTTGTAAATTTCGCGTTTTGAGTTAAATAATCTTATTTGTTCGCCAATTAAGCAGCAAACCACTAATCGAGGCTCAACTCCGCTTACTTTTGCTGCACTATCAATTAAATGTTTATCTTTAACAATAGCTTGCTTTAAATCACTCCATTCCGGAATATTCATCCATTCAAAACAGTTGTTGTTTTTATCTTTATTAACTTGTTTGTTAAAAATCTCTTCGCCTTTTGAAATCAATAGATTATAATCTTGGTTATCCTGTAGCTTCATTTCTACAGCAGCAATCATCTTTGAAGCTAAATTTGCATCTTTATTATGAGTTAAAGCTTCTAACATTAAATTAGCATTTTCAGGGTAAAATTTACTGATAACCATAATTTTATAATAATCTAAAGCACGTCTATTATCAATTCCCGCAAAATATGCTGAATCATTTTTAGCGTTTTTCTTATCCTTTTGTGCTAACTCCTGATAAATTCTATCGTTGTAATCAACGGCACCCGGATCATCGGTAATATGGAGCTTAACAGCAAAATAAGCAGTAGTTAATCCAAACCCAATTATTGCAAAACCGATTACAAAAGTGGTAATTAGAATTTTTAATATTTTTTTTGAAATAATGAAATTTTTAATATTTTTAATAATCATAAATAAAAATAAAGATAGTTTTTAGTTGAAATGGTTGGCAAAATTACTACTTAAAAATTACTTTTCAAAAAATCATAATTGTTCCTAAATTCAGCAATATTTATAATAACAAGCTAATAGTCATCAGATGACTAAAAACATAACTAAACATATAAATTGCAGAATAACAATTAGTCATCAGATGACCTACGGATTTAAGGTTATTTTTAAAATCTATTTATAAAAATTCTTTGTAAAAGCCTTAGCATCATCATTTCCCATAATTACTCGTTTCCAAAAAGCGGTTAAAAAACCTGTTCCGTAACCAAAAAGTTGAACAAAAGATGCTGCAATTGAAATTATTGCAACATTGAAATTTTTATTTAATCGTAAACTATCGATAAAAATTATTAAACAATAGAATACTAATAAAAACATAAAACTAATATTTACAAAAACAGAAAGCAAAACAATTGAAATGCAACCTAATACAAATACCGAAGGTAAAAGGTGAACTATTTTCAGAGAGTTTTTATGTAGTTTCATCAAATTAATTCTTGCCATTCCGGAATTAAAAACTTGTTTAAA
This sequence comes from uncultured Lentimicrobiaceae bacterium, assembly GCA_964598505.1. Classification (GTDB taxonomy): domain Bacteria; phylum Bacteroidota; class Bacteroidia; order Bacteroidales; family WCHB1-69; genus CAZRCF01. The sequence goes on from CAZRCF010000150.1 coordinate 2,069, forward strand.
AAACTTTTTCAAATCGGTGCGGCGTTTATGATAAACAAAAGCATCTTTTATTAGAGCAGTAGAAAAATTATTTTCAATAATACGGATACTCATTTCAATATCTTCACCAAAACGCATAGTTCCATAACCTTTTGTAACCTCAAAAACTTCCTTTGAGTATCCCATATTAAAACTTCGCGGATAAAATTTATCCATTTTTTCGCTTCCACCCCTAATACCACCAGTAGTAAAAAAACTCGTCATGGCATAATTTATAGCTTTTTGAATATTTGTAAACGAGCTATGAGCTTTATCGGGACCGCCAAAAGCATCAACTTTTTTTTCTGATAAAAAGTTATTTACAGCTTTAAAATAATTTTGAGGAATTATGCAATCCGAATCGAAAAAAATTATATAATCACCTTTTGCCAGCTTTGCACCATAATTTCTGCTTGTACCAGGTCCACTGTTTTGTTTGAAAAAATACTGTATTTGTAATTTATCTTGAAATTTATTTACAATACCATCACACTTAACATTTGAGCCATCTTCAACAATAATAACCTCAAAATTAGTATCAGTTTGTTGGCAAAGACTTTGTAATAATTCATCAACCTCATCGGGACGATTAAAAACAGGAATTACAATGGTGTAAAACATAAAAATGTAATTTTTAGTAATTTAATAAACTAAAATATTTTGGCAAAAATACAATTATTTTATTAAGAGGGGCTCTAAAAATTAGATTTTTCGAGGCGAACAAAATTTTAAAACCGCAGTTTACTGTGGTAAATGAGGATTTTAAAATTGCAGTTCAACGAAAAAAAAGCAATTTTCAGAAGTCCCGTTAATCAATTTTATGTTGTTTTTTTGACTTTAAAACCCTTTTCAACCACATTGGAAAAACAATTGAGCCAATAAATAAATAAGGATAATACGACAAAAGTCTCCACAAAAGAGCCAAAGAAGCAGCTATACCTAAAGGAATAAAATCGCCTAAAAATATTGGGAAAAAGAATTCTGCAATACCGCTACCACCTGGTGTTGGGCTAATTAAAAGAATTACCCACATAATTAACTGACGACCAAAAATTAAGCTATGATCACCCAATGTTAATGATACAAAAGCAGCAATTAAAGCATTTACAACTAAAAATCGTGCTGTCCACGAAAAAATAGTTGCCCCAAAAGCTTTTAACCAAAATTTCATTTTTTTATCTTTTAACTCTCGCGAAGTAATAATTATATCGTTACTTACATTTATTCCTCTGCGCTGCCATCTTTTAAAAAATTTTATTTTAAAAAATGAAAAAAGAATTTTTTTAAAACGATTAGGACTAATAAATACTCCATACATCAATAATAAAATTAAAAGAACAATAAAAAAATATCCAATTAAAAAAACTTCAAAAGTGCTAAATGAGTTTCCAAAAAGATTAAAGTTTGAGTTTATAAAAAGTGCTTTTATTCCTGCAATTGCAAAGATAATTGGCACCATAACAACATAAAAAAGCTCGTCCATTATTGCAGTAATCATTACTATTGCTGTTGAACGCCCAAGTGAAATTTTTTCTTTATGTATAATAAACATTGCAACTGCTGAGCCTCCAACAACCGATGGTGTTAATGCAGAAGCAAATTCCCAAAGCATTATTACGTCAAATGTTTGTCGCCATTTTATTTTTTTTTCGGTTAAAATTCTAAGTCGAACCATATATGCAAAATCGCGTATCATCATTAAAATTATTGCAAGCAATAAAAACGCAAAAAATTGAAATCCAAAATTTACTTTTGAAAATGCGTTAGGGTCAAACTCCCTATAAACAAGGTAAAAAGCAACACTTAAACCAATTATTATAGGAATTAAAATTCGCTTTGCTCCAAAAACTTTATTTAGTTTGTTGATATTTGTAGTCATATTTATTCTGTTTGTTAATTATCTATAAATGATAAAAAATTAACTTAATATTCGATTTCGTTTTTTTATCATTCCGCCTTTTATGTCCTTTACACTACTCATAACAACAAATGCATTTGAGTCGATTTTTTCTATTTCAGTTTTTAATTTTGCAATTTCGAGCCTTGTAATAACAGAATAAATAATATCAGTACGATCTAAATTAATTCCATGTTTTCCATAGCCTTTTTTCCCATTATATATTGTAACACCTCTTCCAAGCTTTTCAATAATCATTAGTCTTATTTCCTCCGACTTAATAGAAATTATTGTTACACCAATGTACTCTTCAACTCCTTCAACAATAAAATCTACAGTTTTTGATGCAGCAAGATAAGTAAGTATTGAATATAATGCAATTTCAATTGTAAGTATATATGCTGCTATTGAAAAAATTATAATATTAAATAAAAGAATTATATCTCCAATTGTAAACCCTGTTTTTTTGCTTAGATATAAAGCTAGAACTTCTGTTCCATCAAGCACTCCACCGCCTCTAATTGATAGGCCTATACCAGCACCAAGGAAAAAACCTCCAAATACTGAAACTAATAGTTTATCTGAAGTAATTAATGGATAACTTATAAAATATAATACTATTGATAATCCTATTATAGCCAAAATGCTTTTAAATGTGAACGATTTACCTATTTGATTATAACCAAGAATTAAAAAAGGGATATTTACAATAATAATTATAATTGATAAATGTAAATATGATATATTTGCTATAAGTAATGATATCCCTGTTACTCCTCCATCAATAAAGCTATTAGGTAATAAAAAACTTTTTAATCCAAAACCTGCAGAAACTACCCCTAAAAAAATCAAAAAAATATCTTTTATTAAACTTGAAGTCGATATTTTTAACTTTAAATATTCTTTAGCTATTCGATATTTGCTAGATGCTTTATCGGGATTTGTTTTTTTTAAATTCTTTAATACTTCCTGAATTATTACTTGCTGGAAAAATGGATTCATTTGATAAAAATTTTGGTTTTATTAGCAAAAAATTATATAAATAAATTACAATACTATTGAATTAAAAACTTTAATTAATGTGTAAATATACATTTTATTGTTTTTAAAATTTTAAAAAATAGATAATCGTTAATAAAAAAAGGTTATTTTTTCATTTATCAAATAATTATTACTATTTTTAGTGCATAAAAAAGTCAAAAATGAAAACAAAATTATATTTGACTGCAATAACAGCAATAATAATATTATTATTTAATTGCTGTAAAAATGAACCTTTAGAACCCGATTTATCTTTACAAAAGATTGTCTCAAGAAATGAATTAAAAGCAATAGTTTTTTTTAATTCCACCGATTATTATATCGACAAGGGCTACCCAATGGGTTTTCAGCTTGCCTTACTCGAAAACTATTGCAACTATATTGGTGTTAAACTTACAATTATTATTAAAGATTCTTTCGAAGAAGGGTTTAAATCACTTTTGCTGGGAGAATCAGATGTTTTAGCATACGATGTAACCCCAACATCTCTTCGAAGTACAATTATGAGCTTTACTATACCTCACTCAAAATCAAAATTAGTGCTTATTCAACGAAAAGATTTTATTAATAATCAAAATATTTTAATTCCAAAAATAAAATCAATAAAGCAATTAGATAATAAAAAAATACAACTTCAAAAACATACTTCATACATAGAAACTGTTAATGATTTAGCTTGGAAATATAATATTAAACCATTAATAATAACCGACTCTGAAAATTCAACAGATAATCTTATTGAAATGGTTTCGGCAGGGGAAATTGATTACACAATTTGTGAAGAAAAAATTGCAATTCCAAACGCAAACTTATTTCCTAATATTGATTTTAGCCTACAAGTTAGTGATAATATTCCTAATTGCTGGGCTTTGCTTAAAAACAGCGATAGTCTGAGAATAAGCATTAATAAATGGCTAAATAATTTTCTAAAAACTACTCAATATAAAAATATATATAACAGATATTATGCTACCCTCCGTTTAACCGAAACCTTACAAAAAAAGAAGCAATATATTAGTAAACGCCAAATTTCTATTTATGATAAATATATTAAAAAAGCATCAAGGATTTATAAATGGGACTGGCGATTATATGCAGCATTAATATATCAGGAATCGGGATTTAAAGACAATTATATAGGCAATGGTGGAAGTTTTGGATTGTTACAATTAATGCCTGTAACTGCTGGTAACTATGGAGTTACACCTTCTTCATCACCCGAAATTCAGATAATGAGAGGGGCAAGATATATAAAACTCTTAGAATCACTATTTTCGGCAGAAGTAAAAGATAAAGAACAACTTTCGAAATTTGTTATTGCTTCCTATAATGCAGGACACAGTCATGTTATAGATGCTCGGGCTTTAACTAAAAAATATGGTAAAAATCAGAATATTTGGGACAATAATGTTGAAATATTTTTGCGATTAAAATCAAAACCTAAGTATTTTCGCGACCCAATTTGTAACAGCGGTTATTACAGAGGAGCAATTACAACTAATTATGTTAATGAAGTTTGGGACGTTTATAAACATTATAAAAATTTTACGAAATAATTTAAAAAAAATACATTGAAAATAAATATAAAGTTATAAATTTGCCTATTAAAAATTAACAAATTAACATAAAAAAATATATATCATGAAAAAAGTACATAATTTTAACGCAGGACCATGTATTCTGCCAAAAATTGCGATTGAAAATGCATCAAAAGCTGCTTTAGATTTTAATGGAATTGGAATGTCGATAATGGAAATTTCGCACCGAAGCAAAGATTTTCAAGCTGTTATTGATGAAGCTGTTGCTCTTTGGAAAGAGTTACTCAATATTCCCGAAGGTTACGAAGTGCTTTTTCTTGGCGGTGGTGCCAGTTTGCAATTCTGTATGGTTCCTTTTAACTTATTAAATAAAAAAGCTGCCTATTTAGAAACAGGAGTTTGGGCTAAAAAAGCTCTTAAAGAGGCTAAATTATTTGGCGAAGTAGAAACCGTAGCTTCTTCTGCTGATAGAAATTATTGCTACATTCCTAAAGGATTTACAGTTCCAAAAGATGCTGATTATTTCCATATTACAACTAATAATACAATATATGGAACAGAAATTCGCACCGATATAGATTCTCCTATAACTTTAATTGCCGATATGTCGTCGGATATTATGAGCCGCCCGGTTGATGTTTCAAAATATGGAATGATTTATGGCGGTGCTCAAAAAAATGTTGGACCTGCAGGTGTTACATTCGTTATTGTTCGTCAAGATTTATTAGGAAAAGTAGAACGTACAATTCCTAC
>CAZRCF010000151.1:0-1455 GCA_964598505.1 uncultured Lentimicrobiaceae bacterium
CCTCTTATTTTTGTGTTCTGAAATTTTTCTTCTAATTCTTGTTTTTGTTTTTCATTAATACTGGAACCAAAAACATCAAGCATTTGTAATGTTTCAGATAGATTATAAAATTCTTCAGGTAAACTTGAAATTTGATTATATCCTAAATATAATTGAGTGAGTTTTAATGATCCAACTTTGCTTGGCAATGTGGTTAATCCATTTCTCCCAAGTGACAAAGCTTGAAGATTCTTTAAACTAGCAAGTTGAGTAAAAATTTTCTCCCAATCTGTGGAAACTTTCCCGTCTGATATACTCTCTAAATATAATGCCCATAACTTTTTCATTTTGCTGATATTATCATTTAATGAAATTAATGGATTCCCTCCGATTGTTAGAGTTTCTAAATTAATCAAATCACAAACAGAATTTGGAATAGTAGAGAAATTGTTATAAAATAAATTCAAATTTTTCAATGTAGTTAATTTGTTTAACTCAGTTGGAAGTTCCTTTAAATCACAATACGTCAATTTTAATTCTGTAAGTTTTTTTAAGCTATTCAACAAGGTAAAAGTTTCCGACAAATTAAGCCCCTTGTTCAGAGAAAGATCTAGTGATTTTAAATTCACCAACAATATTATTTTTTCAGGTAAATCTCTAAATCCGTTTAGCGAAATATCTAATGTTTTTAATTTTTTCATCTCGCTTAATTGAACAAATACATCATTCCAAGCCATTTCTCCGTTACTACACAAAGACAATTCAATCAGATTTTTAAATGAAGTTATTTCAGCAGGTAATGCCGTTAATTTATTGCCACCTATCTTAAGAACTTGCAAATTTTTAAACGTTTTAACTAATTTTGGAATAATAACAGCATAATCTAATTTAGGGTTTCCCGATAAATCGAGATACTGAAGGCTTGTTAATTTCCAGAAATTTTCAGGCAGACTTGTCATTGTGTCATTTCTTGCTCCAAGACTAAATCCTTTTGGTGCAAAGGAAAATTTATACACTATGTTTGGATTTTTTATTGCTTCTCCGAGATTATCGTACAATTTTTGCTGTTCCAAACCTTCCTCAGTCATTAACGTAGAAGATGAACTTGTTGAAATAGAAAACTGCCCAAATGATTTGCTAAATAAAGCAATTAGAAGTAAAATCATAATTAGTCTTTGTTTTTTCATAATATTTGTTTTTTAGTTTTGCTTACTCTTTTTATAGGATTTTCGGCTATCTCCATTGTTTAAAAAATTATTATTTAACCGTTGTAATTGGAATACTAATTTCCGAAAATTGCTTTTTCTCCTTAAATCCACGGTGAGTTATATTTGTAATTGCAATTAAATTATCTTGTATATACTTATACCCGTCTTTAAGTTGAATGTTTAATGGTTCAAAAACATTCTGTTGCGCACTTGCAAGCATGTGTTCAACGCCAAAAGGCTCGGCACATTCAAACTGGTTGGGTAATTC
>CAZRCF010000151.1:1465-1830 GCA_964598505.1 uncultured Lentimicrobiaceae bacterium
TTTCGGGTAAAATATGGTAATTATCCAAAAGTAAAACTTTAGTGCCATCGGCAAAATAATAGATAAAGCGGACGTAACACTCCATGTTGGATTTTACAAAAAGTTTAAGTAATTCGCCTTTTGAATAGAGCAAATTGTTTTTCCCTTTATTTGTATTAATTTCTAACAATAAGCCCCCAAAAGTTCTTACTTCATTTTTTTTGATAAAATCTTCATTCTGTTTGGCTGTTTCAAAATTATCAGGCTTTATCGATATTTTATTGCTTTCGAACCATAAAAGAGGAATTTTACGAACTGAACTTGCAATTATTTTATTGTTTTCGGTATTTTTCAGTTCCATATTAATTTTCAAACTACCTCCTTCT
>CAZRCF010000151.1:1840-2252 GCA_964598505.1 uncultured Lentimicrobiaceae bacterium
CAGAAATTTTATATTTTGCAGCCAGAGTTTCATCTGAAAGTGAAGATTCAGCAAGTACTTGCATTCCAGCAAATTCAACTAATTTTTGCTGTAATATTAATTTAAACATCCTCGAAAAAGGGCTTGTTATTCTAGTATCCATGAGAAGGAAGTTATCAAGACGAACCAATTCATTTAAATCTTTCGTTTTAATATCCATTGCCAAAAATGCACAAACTTCATCGAGGGTGAGAGTATGAAGTTTTTTAATTTCGATCAATTCATTAATACCGATAACTTCAGTTACCGATCGCATAGGAATATTTGCTTGGTTAATTGTATTAAATGGATCTGGCTTTAAAATAACATTCTTTAAAGTAATTTGATTAAAGTTTCCCTCTATTTTATATATTCCTATCAAATAATAATCGGG
>CAZRCF010000151.1:2262-3236 GCA_964598505.1 uncultured Lentimicrobiaceae bacterium
GCCTGAACACAAAAGATGTGATTATTGTAAAAAGATTTATAAAAAAGCTCTTGATCTGCTTTTGTAGATGGTGGGCTAAAAAACTTTTGTGAAGTTTCTAAAAGAATATCCTTATTATTAGGAGTAACCAAAACCTGATAATTCTTATTTTTAAAGGCTCTATTATTGAATATCGCTAAGTTTATTTTCGCAACCAATTCTTGAGTTATTAACATTCCTAATCTGGAAGAAATGGTATCCATATCGCTATCAGTACCTAAAAATTGGAGTATTGCAATTTTAGAATTATCAGGCAATTTATTCTTTTCAATATTCTTTATAATTATTTCAGATAATAAATTTGTTAGTGTATTAATACATGGTGTTTGTGCATTAATAGTTAAATTAAAACACAAAAATGATAATAATAATATTTTCTTTAACATTATAAACATATTATTAAATGCACAATGGGTTATTATTTTACTTCTTTAACAAATTTACTTAACGCTTTTTGGATAGCTAATTCCATTTCTGCTTCTGCCGAAATAGGATTAATAGCTCTGGCTTTTCCAACATAAAATACATTAGCACTATTTTTCATATCTAAAAATTGAATAAATGCCATTACAGTGCCTATTTCTTTCCCTTTTAAGGTTTGTTTATCGGCAGACAAATCGCAAAGCACTATAATATCTACATTCAAATCCTTTGCAAGTTCAGCATAACTACTAACATCTAACCCGCTAATACCAAAGCTAAATTTATTGACAGCTTGCTGAACCAAATTTTTATTTACAAGTTGAAATTTAGAACATGCCATTAATTCAGTAGTGATGCTATTGTATGCCATATCAGCTAATTTCAACAAACTAGTATTAGTTGAATTTACAGGCAAAATTGCCACTCGATAATTTTTGGTCAAATCAAAATTTAATGAAAGATTTGATTGTTCCCAATAATTTTGACCATAACCAATTTGTATGCTTAAAAAT
>CAZRCF010000151.1:3246-4163 GCA_964598505.1 uncultured Lentimicrobiaceae bacterium
ATTGAATTGTTTAATATAATTATTTTTTTTCAGTATTAGTATTATTTGTTGATGGTCGTTGCTTAAAAGAAATAAGTCGTCCGAAAATATTTGATTTTTTAAGAAATGGAGCATTATCTAAAATAAAATCTAACATTTCGTCGGGTTTGCTATTATAAGTCATATTCCATTTTGAGTAATTAGGTTCATCATTAATTGATAATTGTTGACCAAATGCAGGGTTGTTTTTAATTTTATTTTTCAATGGGCGTAAATCCTCATAATCAATCCCATAAAACCGAACTTCAAATACCGAACCTGTGCTTACCCAATCCCCCATATACTTGTTAAACTGATAAAGCATATTATCATTACCCTTTTTAATGGCATCCTCTATCGCAAATTGAATACCTGTGTTTTTATCAGGATTAGCAGAAGCCCCTTCCATCAGCACAGTTGCAAAGCCTTCCCCTGTACAATTATCGTATGCTGTTGCATGTATTGTAACTTTATAACCAGGTGCAAAGCCTTCAGCTGCAAAGTCCCTAATATCAATTTTTTTAATAAAGATTGTAAATTCAGATTTTATTGATGCACCTAATTTTTGTGTATATGAATATTCAGAAGTGTCTTTTATTAATTTTTCAATTTCTCCGGTTTTTGTAAAAACGTCATACATGTTTTTCTCAACATATCTGTATTCACGCTTTTTTAGTTGTTCATTAAAGCGAGCATAAGCATACTCATAATAAGCAAGGGATTCTTTAGGTATTTCTCTTGGGTCGTAAAAAACAAGAAATTGCAAACCTCCGAGCCATTGTGCTAAAGTTTTTACATTTTTTTCTAATACCTTCTGACTCACTCGTGCTTGCATAATCACTTCCCAAGTATCTCTTAAAGGAGTCTCTTTTATTATAGTATCCCAAAATAATAAACCA
>CAZRCF010000151.1:4173-5166 GCA_964598505.1 uncultured Lentimicrobiaceae bacterium
CCGTTGATTGTGTGGAAATAGCATCCTTTATTAAAACCATATCTTTTACTTCAGAAGCGGATTGAATAAAAGTACCCAAACCTTTTTCAACAGCTTTTCTTTTTGCATCGTTGATTGCACTATTTCTATCAAGTCCAACACCAGTTACCGTTACCAATGTACTTTCTTGTGAGTAAACAATAGAAGACATTAGCATAATTTCAATTGCTACAATTAATATTTTTCTCATACCTAAAGTTTAATTTTTATTGATATAATTTCTAAATTTATTTTAGTAATTAACTGTTAACAATACTCGTTAAAGTATTATTGCCATAGCTAATTTTCCAATTGTTGAAGCCACACTTCCAATTTTGCTCCAATTAATTTTATTTTTTACAGTCGATGTGTTAACTTTTATTTTCCCATCAACAGATTCAATAACATTCAAAACCTCAACTCCTTTTGTATATTTTACAGTTTCCAAAAACGATTTTCCCGCAGAAACAATTTTTGGGAAATTTCCATTTTTAGGATCATAAATATTACTGTAATCGAGGAGAATATTATTTTTTTCATCTAAAACTACTGGAAACATTGTTGGGTCATATTTTTGCCCATTCATATTAAAAACTAAATTGCTCATATCTTCTATTTCAGTAGCCTTATCAGTATCTGTTGAAATAACAGGTGTAGTTGGTGTAACAACAGGTGTTGTATTCATTTTTTTAATCATTTGTTCGTGAATAACAGGTGCCAAACCATTTTTGTCGTAAATAGTAATTCGCATTGTAACTTCAATATATCCATCTTTTTCAATAGCTTCATCTACTTCTGTGGCATTTTTTATTACTCCATCAATCCTTGAATAAATATAATCAGAGGTAGCAATCATATCTTGAACCTTAGTTTCAGAAATTACTCTAACTCCTTTAGTTATTTCTAGTAAATTCCTTTGAGCATCAACCACAGCACCACGCTTAGCCATTAATTTTGCTTGAGCAGGTATCTTAA
>CAZRCF010000151.1:5176-7284 GCA_964598505.1 uncultured Lentimicrobiaceae bacterium
AAAACGAACAGTATCAATTACCGACTTTCCTTTAGCTTCGATGAATTGGTTTGTCCAATCAACTTTCCCTTTTGGCAGATTATCTACAATGGGATCAACAGGAATATTAACCGCTGTTGCTCCAGTTCCAATTTGAACTGAATCTTTTACCTCTTTATTTGCAACTTGTGGTTTTTGAAGTTGAATTGTACCATTTTTCGTTGTAGTAGTAATTCTTTTATTGGGTAAATCTTTTTTTTGATTAATTTGAGTCCCACTTTTTATTGGTTTTGTTTGTTTTTGAGCAAGCAAAACACTTGACAAACAACATATAAATGTAATTAAAGCTAGTTTTTTCATATTGTTCATTATTTATTATTATTACTACTTGTATGGCTTTGCAGCGTCGCCCCGTTTTTCAAATGGTTTCTGGTCTCCACAATAAATACGTCTAATATTATTATGCAAATATAAACACAAAAATCAAATATCCAATATAATATAATATACTACATATATGTATAATCAATAAGTACATAATTTTGCTATATTGCTTGTTGTAATCATACGATTTCTAATAATCCGTAAAAAATAATTATAAAGTTTTTCATTGTTTTTGTTTATTTTGCCTCAAAGTTCTTTCAAGTCAGTTTATATTTAATTGATTTCCACAAAATAAAAAAGGGCGTGAACCTCTGCTTTAAATTTCAAATTATTTGAGGTATCGCCAAACACCCGACCGTAATTGAAATAAGCAAAAGGAACACACCCTGTTTGGGTGCGTTCACTTCAACTATTTCTTTACGGTCTAAAAATTGGCGATTTTCAAATAAAAGAAATACTTTTAGCAACGCTATTTTTTACTATGCTTTTTACATTTTTACATTTTTACACTTTTACATTTTTATATTTACAATATTTTTGATAAAACACGCCAAAACTGCTGTAAATATATTGATATTTGATTTTCAGTTATAGCGAGTTTTATATGTGTACAAATATATAACAATAAATTTAAAAAATACAAAACAATAAATTATATTTTAATATGCAATACTAATAAGTACATTTATGTTTATGTTAGTCCATAGCATATTTATAATTTTACATTATGCAAAGTATAGGTAAAATAATAGAAATAAAGCTTAGAGAAAAAGGACTTTCGGTAAGTGATTTTGCAAGGTGGATTAATACTAATCGCAATAATGCTTTACGGGACTTTTAAAAATTGCTTTTTTTTCGTTGAGCGAAACTGGTACAAGGTAGCAGGTACAGGGTAACTGGTAAATCCAAATGAACTACTACAAACCATTCACCATTTACCATCCACCAATTAAAATTGTTCGCCTCGAAAAATCTAATTTTCAGAACTCGTCTTATGATATTTTTCGTCGCAATTCTATTGATAATGCTCACTTATTTTTTATACCCAACATGAAAGAATAAATTTTTATAAGTTCTATTATTTTTAATTATAATTTTATCACTAATTTTACCAAAGTAAAATTTAGATATGTAAAATAATAATTAATGAGATACTTTGTAAAATTAGCTTACGATGGAACTAAATACAAAGGCTGGCAAACCCAACCAAACGGTATTACAATTCAAGAAGTTTTAGAGAATGCTTTTTCTACAATTTTAAGGCAGCCAATTGCTTTAACCGGTGCAGGCAGAACCGATACCGGAGTTCATGCTCGTAATTATTATGCTCATTTTCAATTTGATAAACTATTTAAACCTGAAGAACTTGATAAATTAACATTCAAATTAAACAGTTTTTTGCCAACCGATATTACAATTTTTTCAATTTTTAAAGTCGCTGATGATATTCATGCTCGATTTTCGGCTGTAAGCAGAACCTATAAATATTATATAACACAAAATCGAAGTCCATTTTTTCGTAATTATTCGTGGAATAGACATGGTGATTTAGATATTGATTTAATGAATATTGCAGCAAACGAATTAATGAAAATTAATGATTTTACAAGTTTTTCAAAGCTACACTCACAAACAAAAACAAATATCTGTAAAGTCTCAGAATCATATTGGAAAAACAATAATCAATTACTTATTTATACCATTACTGCTGATCGTTTCCTCCGTAATATGGTACGGTCTATTGT
>CAZRCF010000152.1:0-7216 GCA_964598505.1 uncultured Lentimicrobiaceae bacterium
CTAAAATAGAATGGACAAGTTGAACTTATTTTATAAAAACAGAAACAGACCCTTTAGGTGGGATAAACTACACGATAACTGGCACAAGTCAATTATTATCTGTTCCATACTCTTTGCATTCAAAAACTGTTGAATCAGTAAGTTTTAATTCTATAACAAATAAGCCAACAAGTATTGCAGGTTATGGGATAACTAATGCTGTAACCACTACCGGAAATCAAACTATCGCCGGCAACAAAACTTTTACTGGTACAATTAGTGCTGACAGTCTTTCGTTAACAAACAAAACAAGCAAATGGGTAATTCACGGATTAAATCTGAAACCTCTTTACGCATCTTCAGGTAATAATATTACTGTTTATCCTTATAGTGAGTCCCATTCCCGAGTAGAAGCTTCGAGTATAGGAACTTTTTGGGCATCAATACCTATAACAACTTAACAAATACCTCAAATAAATGAAAACCAATTGGTTTGAAGAACTACCTATTGCCGTAACAGTTTGCGACAAAGAAGGTAAAATATTGTATATGAATAAGAAATCGTGTACTACTTTCGAAAAATATGGAGCAGCTAATTTAATAGGCGAAAACGTATTAAATTGTCATCCTGAACCTGCTAAATCCATGTTAGCAAGCATGCTAATTGATGAAAGCACAAATGCTTACACCATCGAAAAAAACGGAATTAAAAAGATGATTTATCAAACGCCATGGTACGAAAATGGCGAATACATGGGTTATGTTGAACTATCCTTAGTTATTCCTGTGGAAATGAAACATTTTAAGAGGAATTCTTAATGCCTTACTAATTCTGATTTTGCCTTATTATCAATCATTAACGGGACTTGTTCAATTATTACGTTACTGGTATCAAGTCCGAGTGAACGAACTTCTGTTATGCCAAACTGCTTAACAAATGAATATAAATTCATTAAAAATTGCTTAAAAGGAGAAAAATCGAAGTCGTAGTTTTGAATACGATCAATAATAACAAATCTAAAATCAGCCATTATATTATACTGTCGCAGTGAGTGATAATGACTTGAAAGATCAATTTCATTATTTTTTGCCATTTCCTCAATAACCTGACGGAAATAAAGATTTACCCTTGGCTGAACTTTAAAACCTAATTTTAAATCAATTCGATATAATATTTTGGGAATCAATTGATTTACTGTATAGCTCATTTCATAAGGTTCATCAACAATATCAACATGAATCAACCAATATACATCAGCACGTTTGGGTTGTTTGTTAAATATCGAAAACATTATCTTAGATTCAATTTCAGTTTTTCGCTTAGCTCTTGTAATATATACCAAATTAGTAGAATATTTAGGTATCGATTCATCATTGTGTAAGCTTTTCAGAACGTCTAAATATTTTTGAATGTGTACAAATTCAATAAAGCTGTTTTTAATTTTTCTTCCATGAAACCAAACGTACATTACAATAAATAAAATACTTGCTATTAATAGCGAAACCCATCCACCGTATATGAATTTATTAAGATTTGCAATTAAAAATGAGCCTTCTATTGATAAATAAATTAGTAAAAAAACAGATATTATATATTTAGGAATATGAAGATAATGCAAGTAAACACTCATCAACAAAGTTGTCATTAACATGGTAATTGTAATTGCCAAACCATAAGCCGCTTCCATATTTGCAGATTCCCTGAAATGTAAAATAACAAATATACAGCCAATATAAATAATCCAATTAATACTTGGTATGTACATCTGACCTTTGATATTTGTAGGATATTTAATTTTGATTTTTGGCCAGAAATTTAGAGAAATGGCTTCGCTTATTAATGTATATGCTCCAGTAATTAATGCCTGACCAGCAATTATGGCTGCAATTGTTGCAATAATAATTCCAGTAATTAAAAACCAGGAGGGCATAATTGCAAAAAAAGGATTTGTGCTTCTAACTACTGATTCATTATTAGTTAATATCCATGCACCCTGACCTAAATAATTTAAAATCAATGTAGTCTTAACATATATCCAGGTCATCCGAATGTTTTTTATGCCACAATGTCCTAAATCTGAATATAAAGCATCAGCTCCGGTAGTACATAAAAATACTGCACCTAAAAGTATAAATCCATTTGGATTTTCAATTAAAAATTTATAAGCATAATAAGGATTAAATGCATTAAATATTTCTGGATAATTAATTATTTGCAATAATCCAAGTAATCCCAGCATAAAAAACCAAATAAACATAATAGGTCCAAATGATTTACCTATTAGCTTTGTTCCAAATTTTTGTACAAAAAATAATGCTGTTATTATTATGAGAACAATAGGAATAACATTTATTTTTGGAGAAATGATTTTTAATCCTTCAATAGCTGAAGTAACTGTAATAGCTGGTGTTATTATTCCGTCTGCCAACAATGTACAGCCGCCAATGATTGCAAGAACATAAGCCCATTTTGCTCTTTTACGGATTAAAGCAAATAATGAAAAAACTCCACCTTCACCTTTATTATCAGCACGTAAGGTAATTATTATATATTTAATGGTTGATTGAAATGTTAGTGTCCAAATAACACATGAAATAGCACCAAAAATATTTACTTCATTAATAACAGAACTTCCTGCAATAATTGCTCTTAAAACATATAATGGCGATGTCCCGATATCACCATAAACAATTCCAATTGTGACTAATAATCCAGTAGCACTTAGCTTGCTTATATGTCCATGCGCCGATTTTAATGTTCTCATTTTTTTTGAAAAATTACTTCTTTTGAAGTTTTTGTTTAATAACTGCTATAATAGGAGGAAGTAGCGAAATTAAAATAATTGATAAAATTACAATAGTGAAGTTCTTTTTTACAAAATCAATATTACCAAAAAAATAACCTGCAAATATAAACGAAAATACCCACAAAAGATTTCCTATTATGCTAAAGGAAATAAAACGTAAATATTTCATTTCGCCAACACCAGCCACAAATGGAGCAAACGTTCTTATAATAGGCATAAAACGTGCAATAACTAAGGTTTTGCCACCATGTTTTTCGTAAAAAGCATGGGTTTTATCAATATATTCACGTTTGACAAGTTTATAATTTTTTTCATAAACTTTTTTACCTAAAAATCTACCAATAAAAAAATTAGTATTATCGCCGGCAAAAGCAGCAACAAGAATTACAACAATAAGTACTGTAACATTTAATGGATTGCCATCCATTGCAGCAATGGTCCCTGCTGCAAACAACAATGAATCACCTGGCAAAAAAGGCGTTACCACCAAGCCTGTTTCACAAAAAATAATGATAAACAAAATTAAGTAAGTCCATGTTTGATAGGCTGTAACCCACTCGTTAAGGTATCTGTCAATGTGTAAGATAAAATCAAGCAAAAGATTTAATAAATCCATCATAAAATTTGGTATTTAATAGTTGTTTTTAAAATGAGACTTTTAGAGACAAAAAATTAGTTAATAGGTTAATAGGTTAATAAGTTATTAGGTTAGCTATTTACTTTAACAATTATCAAATTTTCTTTTTTTAATAACTTAATAACAAGTAACTTAATAACATATATATTCAACGAAGCATAAACAATTATTAGAAATTCTATTAAAATAAGCGGGCAAAAGTACACAATTTTTTATCCTAAAATCAATCTTAGTAATAAAAATAATACCCCCGACATAAGAATAGTTACAGGAAGTGTTACTAACCAAGCAATAGCAATGTTTTTAACTGTTTTCATTTGTAAGTTTTTTTTGCCTTTACTTGCTACCATCGAACCTGCAATACCCGAAGACAACACATGAGTTGTACTTACCGGCAACCCCAACCAAGTAGAAACTCCAATTGTACTTGCTGCAATAACTTCTGCTGTGGCTCCTTGTGCGTAAGTTAAATGTGATTTACCAATTTTTTCGCCAATGGTAATTACTATTCTTTTCCAACCAACCATAGTTCCAAGACCTAAAGAGATTGAAATCATTAAAATAACCCACCAAGGTGAATATTCTGTATATGTTTTCATACTCTTAATATCTGATTTTATCGTTTTTACTTTATCTTTATCAAAACTTTTTGTTGCACTTTTAGTTATAAATGCTTCCGTTTTTTTTGCTATCAATAAAATATCTTTACGAGCTTCAAAATGCTTTTTATCTTGTAAATTATTAAAAGATTTTACATTACACAATATTGCTTGAAGAGAATCAATGCGAGAAGTAATTGTACTATATTCTTTTTTGTTTTCAACTGTAAATTTTGCTGTATCAGCTTGATTTAAAACTAATTCAATATTTTGTACATTTTTAAGTAATTGTTCTGGTGATTTAGAATGATCTAAAGCAAAATGTGCAGGAACAATACCTATTAATATAATCATTAACAAACCAACTCCTTTTTGTCCATCATTAGAACCATGTGAAAAGCTAACGCTTGTACAAGTTAATATTAATATAGAACGTATCCATAAAGGCGGTTTTTTATCCTTTGGTGGTTCTCTGAATATTAATTTGTTTTTTACTACTTTTTGTAAAATATACATAAGTAATAATGCTAATCCAAACCCAAAAATAGGTGAAGCCAATAACGACAATCCAACATCTTCAACCTTTTTCCAATTTAAAGCTATCTCATAGCTTCCTGGTAATAACATATATGCTATTCCTACACCAAATATTGAACCTATTAGCGTATGAGAACTTGAACAAGGAATGCCAAAATACCATGTTCCTAAATTCCATATTATGGCTGTTAATACCAAAGCCAAAATCATTGCAACAGCATGATAAATATTTTGATCAATCAGAGCTTCAGTAGGCAATAGGTTTACAATCCCCATTGCAACAGCAATACCACCAACATTAACACCAATAAAATTCCATATCCCAGACCAAACAACAGCTACATTTGGTTTTAAAGTATTTGTGTAAATAACAGTAGCCACTGCATTAGCTGTATCGTGAAATCCATTGATAAATTCAAAAGCTAACGTTGCTATTATACAGCAAAGTAATAAAATGGTCAAACCTGTATCTAATCCAAACATAATATTTATTTTAAAAATCCAAAAGTATCTAAATAAACTATAACAAACAAATAATTATCTTATGTTTTTTGAAAAACATATTAACAAAAATTTAGTTCAATATTAAATTAACATTAAATCAGTAAGATTAATAACTAACAAACTGATAGTATCATCAGATGACTTAAAAACACAGCTGTTAATATAAATAACTAATTTTCAAATAGTCATCAGATGACTTGAGGATTTAAGGTGCAATGTTAAATTAACATTAATTTGTTTGCAAAATTGCTAATTAATTTGGAATTCATACTATCAAACTACTATCTTTGTGCAATATTTAACGTTAATTTAATATTGACTAAAAAAATAGTAATTTTTATTTAAAAACATTATATCATGGAAGAAGAAAATAAAAAAGTTCAAAAGTTAAAACTAAGAAAAAAACTTTTAGTGGTTAGAGACATATTAGTTATTATGTTGGCTCTGTTTTTTATAATCAATGGTTTTATGTATGCTATTGACAATACTGATTTTGCAGGAGATGGCTTTAAAAATATCAGATATGGCTTGTTTTCGTTGGGATTAATTCTTTCGGCTACACTTTTAATTATAGCTGTTTATAATAAGAAGAAAAAGTAATTTTGGACTTAATATTATTGAATGCTCAGATTAATCAACTTGGTTAATTTGAGCATTTTTTATATCAATTAATCTGAAAGAACGTTTTAATAAAAATGGAGTTACTACAGTTGTAATAATTCCCATTATAACTAAAATTGAGAAAAATGAAATATCAATAAACCCATTTTGCAAGGCTATATTTGCTATTACCAATTCCATAATACCTCTGGCATTAAGCCCAATTCCTAAGGTAAAAGATTCTTGCTTAGGCATACGTGCCAATCGTCCACCCAAATAGCCACCCAATATTTTGCTCACAAAAGAAGCAAGTATTACAATGAGTAATAAGTATAAATTGTTAATTGATAGCAAATTAAATTGAACGCCCATGGTTGTAAAAAAGATAGGTGCCAAAAATCCCATTGTAATACTGGATGTATTTTGTTGAACTTTTTTAAAATTATCAATCCCTATCATTTCGCGAGGCAGCAATATTGCTCCAAAAAAAGCTCCTATAACAAAGTGTAAACCAACTAATTCTGATAAACTTGCAAAAATCAGTACAAAAACCATTACCACAGCAAATAATGATTCTTTGCCTCTTAGAAATTTCAGGAAGTTTTCAAACTGATTGTTCAAAAAACTTACCTTTTCTTTAGCTCTATGAAACAAACGATAGGCTGCTACCATTATTATCATAAAAATCAGTACTTTAATTACTGTAAATAAAATTTTATAGCCTAAATCGGAATAATTACTTACTCCATCTTTAAAATCGAGAATAACTCCTAAAACCAAGAGCGATATAACATCATTAAATATAGCTGCCGAAATAATTTTTTGCCCAATATCTGAATTCAACTTTCCCAAATCCATTAAAATACGGATGCTTACCGGTAAAGCTGTAATAGAAATACATAATGAAAGAAAAATGCTTAACTGTATTGGCAAACTAAAGATAAAACCAATTAAAAAACCGCTAAACATAGGAATAATAAAGCCTAATAGGGCAATCCAAGCATTTCTGCCTCTAATAGATTTGCGTAATTCGTCAATATCTATTTCAAAACCGGCAAGAATTACCAGTAAAAACACGCCTAAATCGGAAATAACTTTGAGTTGGTTGGTAAAAAAGGAAAATCCTAATAAAGATGGGCCCAAAATAAAACCAGCAATTACTTCGCCTATCATAGCCGGTTGATTTATGCGTTCCATTAATTCGCCAAACATGCGTGCTACTAATAACAATAGCAACATCTCTACTACAAAAGGCATTGATTGGCTTATAACAGGCATAGTGGAATTTTTTTTACAAAAATAATCTTAATTTTTAAATTGGGAAGGATTTTTTGAAAAGCATTATATCTTATCTTGTGTAATGATGAAATATTATTTGAATGTCAGTTATATTTCCTAAACTTTAACGCCGACAACGTCTTTAGACTTGACGGGTTTTGCTAATGTAATTGCTTTAGTGAGCTGATGACTCCAAGTCATCTGCTCACTCCATTACCCCAACCCCAACCCTTCCCCTAAAATAAGAAAGGAGGTTCTCCGAAGTTTCTTTTTTT
>CAZRCF010000153.1:0-7148 GCA_964598505.1 uncultured Lentimicrobiaceae bacterium
AAGCCAACCAAAAATGGGTGGATTAAGGAAGTTTTGTTGCTTGTATATAATAGTTGTGTGCTATTGTGCTGATGCTCCGATTGTGACATTTATACAGACGGACAATTTCATTTCTAAGAATCAACCTGATTGACTTCAACGGATGGTTTTCTAAGAAACGAAAACAGACAATGATAATAATGAAATGAAAATTGTGTTTATTAATTAATTTAAAAATGGAAATAGTAGCTTTTATTGCTTTCTTATTATTTGCGACAAGTTTCTTTATTTACTTCTTGACGGCTTTTCTAATGTATATAACTAGAAAAATACTGAAAAGAAGACTTAAAAAGAATTTTCCTAAAATTTGGTTTTTCGATTTTTCATTCAATGACTTTTTTGATTTTAGTATTGTTGGAAAGGCTTTTAAACTATTCTTCAGTTTTGGTTCACAGAATGGTGTAAGACAATTTAGTTCTCACTATTTTGATATCGCAGCTATTGAAAAATTGAATGATACAAAGACAAATTTAATATTAAAACGACTATCAATATTGACCTCTATTTTTGCGAAATCGTGGATAATAATTTTAGGTTCACTTATTATCATTGGAATTGCAATTGGATTAGGTTGAAAAGACAAAACAACAGCACACAACAGCGTATTTATACTATTTGGGTTGATGAAGTCTTGGTATGTTCAACGCTTTTAAGTAGTTTTATATCGTGGGACAAGAAAGCGTTTCAAACTCCCAAACATTACAAATACGCAAACCGTTACCGCCAAGTGTAAAAAGACAGACGACAGACATAAATTGAAAAGTAAACCATTGTGAAAGGACAGAAAAAAGAAATATTGACAAGACCAGAGAGCCGACACTCAAGCCGACCCGATGTTTTTTATTTTTTTGCCACCGCACATTTTTTAAAACAATTGCCGACCCACATTGCACACATTGCCAAAGCCCCACAAGCCAACGCTACAACCAAAGCTTTGTCAAAGAGTGCAATTTTGCCAATGCCAAAATATATCCATTAAATTAATTTCAAAAAAAATGGCTAAAACAACAACTTCAATTAAACAATTTACATTTTCATTTGGTGATGAATTTCTAAGACATCATGCAGGTCAAATCGTAACGGATCAGAATTATGCAATAATTGAACTTGTTGCTAATTGTTGGGATGCTGGCGCAACACAAGTTGAAATCAAATGGCCAGAATCTAGTGGAGTATTATCAATTTTGGATAATGGAATTGGAATGACAAAAAATGAATTACTATATAGATGGGGTAAATTTAATTATGATAGAATAACTGAGCAGGGAGGTAAAGATGCAAAATTCCCCAAAAACACAATCCATGGTAGTCGTAAAGTCTTTGGCAGAAATGGAGTTGGGCGACATGCGATGTTTTGTTTCAATGATGTATATGAAGTAAAATCAAAGAAGGATGGTGAATTTACACACATCAAAGTTGAAAGATCAAGAACAGGGGACAAGCCTTATGATGTCTTTATTGTTGAATCAAAAAATATTGAAATAAAAGAACATGGCACGGAAATATTTACTGAAATAAATTCAGATTTAAAAAGATTATTTGAAGCAAATAAAATAATTGAACTAATTGGTTCAAGATTTATTTCTGACCCGCAATTCAATGTAGCAGTAAATAACCACCCTGTGGAAATGACGGACTTAACACATATTACTGAAAATTTTACTATTGATTTTGAAGATAAAAAAATAAGAGTTAAAAGAATATTTGGAGAAAAAGGGAAGAATACAAAGCAAAATGGTATTGCGTGGTGGTATAATACCAGATTAGTTGGCTCTCCCAATTGGTATTCTGCAGAAACACAAATAATTGATGGAAGACATCCAATTGCAAAAAAATTATTATATATCGTTAATGCTGACCTAATAGATCAGAGCAATGTAAAAAAAGACTGGTCTGGTTTTTATATTACTGATGAAGTTGTTAAAATTCAAAATGCTGTTAATGAATTTGTAAGAGATGATCTTAGAAATTTACTTTATGAAACGAGGAAAGAAAGGCGATTACAGGCATATGAATCCAATAAAATGCAACTTTCAACATTACCTCGAATCGCAAGAGAAAATATTGTAAACTTTTTAGAGGAAGTGCAGTCAAAATGTCCAACTATTGGAGTTCAAGAATTAGAAACAACGGTAGAAGTGCTAACAAAGATGGAAAAATCTCGTTCAGGTTATGCGTTACTGGAAAAGCTAGCGCTTTTTAAACCAGAAGATATCGATAATTTGAATGAAATATTGGATCAATGGACAGTTGATGATGCAAAGAAGGTATTAGGTGAATTACGTTGGAGATTGGAATTGATATCAAAACTTGAAAGTCTTGTAGAAAATCCCAATGCTGATGAACTACACGATTTACAACCTCTTTTTGAGCATGGTCTTTGGATATTTGGTCCTGAGTTTGAATCAATATCATTTATTTCAAATCGTTCACTATCCACTGTAATAAAACTACTACTTGGCAATGCGGTAATTGAAAATGAAAGAAAACGACCTGATTTTGTGATACTACCAGATTCATCCTTGGGGATTTACAGTTGTGATAAGTTTGATGATAATCACGAACCAAATGATTTCAATAAAGTTGTAATTGTTGAATTAAAAAGGGCTGGTATCACTGTAGAAACAACACAAAAAGATCAAGCATTACTCTATGCAAGAGAATTAAGAAAGTCAAAAAAAGTCAGTTTGGATACACCAATTTTAGCATATGTTTTAGGTTCAGAAGTTTCGCCTGATGCAAATGTAGATTTTATTGAAGGTCCAATAAAAATTATTCCATGCAGATATAATATTGTCCTAGCAAAAGCTCATGCTAGAACTTTTAATTTAGTCAGAAAAATTGAAGAAATAAAAAAAATAACTTATGAAAGCGAAATGGACGAAGTTTTTGGATATGCAGATAAACCTAATTTATTTAGTAATCAATCTGTTTAACAGGACAAGATAAATGAATAGCAAATTATCAATACTTCATATATCAGATTTACACAGAAGCAAGGACTGTTACATTTCTAATGTAGCTTTGCTTTCATCATTGTTAAAAGATAAAGACAGATATTCAGTTTCAGAAAATCCAAAAATTCAAGCTCCTGATATAATTATTGTAAGTGGTGATATTATCAGGGGTTCAATTAAGCCTGACGGATCTGAAGTGGAAGTTCAAAATCAATATGAGGAAGCAATGTTATTTCTGAATGACCTGACAAACCATTTTATTGGTGAAAACAAAAATAGAATTATCATAATACCCGGAAATCATGACATTGATTGGAAATTCTCAAAAGAGAGTATGGAGAAAATTGATAGTTCAAAAATATTTGATGAAAAGAATACTCTGAAAATGGAATTTTTAAAAGAGGCTTTAAACCAAAATTCAACTACTCGTTGGTCATGGAAAGATTTATCTTTTTATAAAATAACTGAGGTAGAAAAGTATAATAAAAGATTAGAAGCCTTTGCTAATTTTTATAATGCATTTTATGAGGGCAAAAGAACATACAGTTTAGACCCTAAAGAACAATATGATATTTTTGATTTTCCTGAATTCAATCTGACTATTGTTGCATTTAATAGTTGTTACAATAATGATCATTTGAGGCTTGTTGGGGACATACATCCAGAATGTATTGCAAATGTTAATTTAAAACTTCGTTCACTACAAAATAAAGGAAGATTAGTGCTATCAACTTGGCATCATAATACAAAGGGATTGCCATACGATTCAAGCTATATGGATATTAGCAAGTTGAAAAATTTTATTGAATCTGGTATTTCAATTGGCTTACACGGTCATCAACACAAAACAGAACTCATTCATGAGTTTAATGATGTGGTAGAGCAAAAGAAAATTATAATTTTCAGTGCTGGCACCTTATGTGGTGGTCCAAATGAATTGCCTGTTGGTAATAATCGTCAATATAATTTAATTGAAATTGTAAATAAAGAAGAAAATCCAAGTTTAGAAGTTACTTTGAATGTAAGAGAAAAAACAGATTCTTCGCCTTTAGACAATCCAATTTGGACAGCAGGTAGAATTGATTCAAAAAATGTAAGTAATTATACTATGAAAATTGAAAAGCCTATAGCTTCAGATAATACTGGAACGTTCATTGAAATTGAGAAATTCATGTATAACAAGAATTATAAAGATGCTAAAGCAGTTCTATTGACTCTTGATCTAAATGATGCTTTCGTTCGGAAATTTTTAGTTGAGTGCATTTTACAAACCGAAGATTTTGATTTAGCTATCAAAGTTTTTTCTGAACCACAAACAGACGAGGAGTCAATTGTCGTTCTAAATGCAGCAATACAAATGGGCAACAAGATGCAAATGAAAGCAATAGCAGAAAAAGTAAATTCAACCAATCCAACTGCAAAAGCAGTAACAGATTTTATTATTAAAATTGAAGCACTTACAAAATGAGTAATACAAGCAAATTGTCGTTTCAAATAGAAGTCAGAAGGGTTCTAGAAATCCTTTCTAATGATATTTATGATTCTCCTTATGCACTACTGCGTGAAAATATTCAAAATGGATATGATGCTATATTAATGCGGAAGCAGTTGAATGGTGCAGGTTCATTTGATCCTAAAATCATTGTAAATATCGACTCAAAGTATATTACGATTGAAGACAATGGAATTGGGATGAATAGAGATGTTGTGAGTAATAATTTTTGGAAGGCTGGCTCAAGTGGAAAAAACACAGAGATAGCTCAAAAAGCTGGAGTTGTCGGTACTTTTGGAATTGGTGCAATGGCAAATTTTGGTGTTTGTAAATCAATTAAGGTAATTACCCACTTTGCTAGTGGTGATGAAACTATTGAAACATTTGCTAACAGAGATTCACTTTCTATTACTGAAGAATGTATAGATATTAATACCTTCGAAGAAAAACGCGAACCTGGTACACAAATTATTGCGGAACTTGATAACGGAATAAATTTAACAGTACAAGGTGCTATTAGTTATCTCAACCCATATATAAAACATTTGAACGTTCCAGTAATCATCAATGGTTCAACTGTTAGCCAAAAAGATTATAGAGATATTTTTGAGTTAAGACCCGAAAACATTCACAAAGCTGAAACATATAGAATTAATACTACTAACAATTTAAGTTTTGATCTTCAATTAAATTACACAAATCAGAACATTGTAAAGATATATTGTTCAAATATACTTAGAAATGCACAGCCAATAATTGGAGATATCGCACTTTCACAAGGCGGTGGTGGTATTTATGGTTTAAGAAACTATTTCGGATTAGCTCCTATTCCAGTTACTAGTTTTTATAATCTTGGTGGTGTTGTTAACTTATCAATATTGCACCCAACAGCTGGTAGGGAAGCATTGAGCAGAGAAAGCATTGAATTTGTTTCCCAAATTATTAGTATTATTGAAAAGAAAATATCAGAATCACTTTCAGATTTAGAAATATCAGATTTGAATTCAGGATTTTTGAATTATATATCTTCTAACAATAGATTTGAGTTAGCAAAAAATTTAAAAATAGTTGTTCAGCCTAATGATGAACGCTGGCACTTAAATAAGATTGCTCCAACAGTTGATGGCAAAAAGGTTTACTATTACTCAGGAAGGGATTCTTCAACTATTCTTCAATTTGGCAATGAGAATTCATATCTTTTACTTTTAAGTCAAGATAACCCTAGAAGACGAATTCAATTAGAATATATAAAACGATTAGGAGTTGAGGAAGTACCAGACAAAGCTAGAGTTTCAAAAGTTTATGAAACAAAGGAGCTGGCTTTCTCAGAAGTCACTTTAATTCTAAGAATTACTAATATCTTAAATGAAGATTATCTTATAGTAGACTCTAAAGTATTCATTGCAGAAATTAGTCATCAAGTGCCAAGTCTTGTTGACTATAAAGACAATATAGTAATAGTATATTTATCAAGACAATCTAGTGCTGTTAAACAAGTACTTCAAATCTACTCTACTGATTGGGTCTTGTTTGGTAGTTTTGTTAAAGATTTTATCAGAAATCATCTTTATCAAAAGTTTTCTGCTTATGTCCCATCTTCGACAAAACAAGGAGCAGATGCTTTGCAAAAAATACTCATGAGAAATCGAGAATTATATAAATATGAGTATTCGGATTTAGGTGCATTAGAATCTCTATTATCTGAATATGTTTCAGGAGAAATTGATTTCCCCGAAGTTTTGAAAAAGTCGACAACAATAATAAGAACGCATTCACAATTTGTTAAGCAGAATCAAGTTGGTACAGTTGAGCAGGAAATTCCAAGCATAATTGAGAATAATGCAGCAGATGAAATTACTTTTGATGAATATGGTGCAGTACCACCAATAATAAGAAGAGAAACAAAAACAGATAAAAAGATTTTAAAAACAGACAAGCCATATCCCCATCTTAATAATTTCTCATTGTTTTTAAGTCTTTCGGACAAGATATTTAAAAGTCAATTGGAGTTCTTCTTAGAACCACATACGACAAAAGTAATTTGGAGTATGCACAAAGTAGTTTATATTTTTACTCATGCTTCAAATAATATTTCTTTATACTATGACATTGAATTAAAAGAAAAACTTTCAGACGAATCAACTGGAGGTAAGGCAATTCCCAGCACAACAATAATAACTGAGAACAAATTGTTTATTCCAATAATACCAGAGTTAAATTCATATTTTGAAATTAAAGAAGGAACAAAAGAATTCTATGTGAGATATGACATAATAACAGATAATAATTAATTGCCAACACAATTGCAAGCACATTGCCAAAGCCCCACGAGCCAACGCTCCAACCAAAGCTTTGTCAAAGAGCTTGCAAAGCCAACGCACCGAGTGAAATTGTTTTAAAAAATTTGCCGACACTTAAATAAATAAAAAACGCTGACACACGAGCCGACAAAAAAGAAAGAAAGTAGAATGACAATGACACAGAAACTGAATAATGCCAATGGTTTACAAGACTGGAAGAAAGAACACCAGGCGGTAACAGGCGGTATATTTTATTGCCGAGACAGTGGGTATTTCAGCGTTTCTGCATCTAATAAACTTTCGTGTAACTTGACAGGTCAGTGCTTCGAAATCGGCAACAAAAACATACCGCCAATCCGT
>CAZRCF010000154.1:0-7021 GCA_964598505.1 uncultured Lentimicrobiaceae bacterium
TATAAATGCCATGATTGTCATAAAGAATGGAAATATGAAAAGGAATAAATGATTTTTAAAGGAATATAAAATACTCGCAAAATGAAATATATATTAACTACACTATTGATTATCTTTGTATTAATAGTCAAAAGTCAAGTTTTTGATTTTGAAAAGTATATTTTCAAAGGACCAATAGAGTCTGTAATAGAAAAAACGATCAATAATCCCATACAGATTATAAAATATAATTTTGATAGTTTGTATCGAGTTAAAGAAACGAAAATACTTCACAATGAAAACTTTTTGTCTTTGATACAATTGGATTACATATATAATGATTCTATCTTAATTGTAAAAGAAAAAAAATATGGGAAAGGAAATATTCATAAATCATATTTTGACTCAAAAAATAGAATTATTAGATATGAGAAATATACTTCTAAAGATACAACGACTCCAAGCATTGTTGAATATAATATTGTTTATAAAAATATGCAAATAATTGAATTTTACAGAATTACAATTAGCAAAACATATAATGATACTACTAATGAACATTTTTTTATAAAATATAATTTAAATAATTCAATTATTGAAATAATAGAAAAATATTGTGTACATGCTTCATTTAAAAAAACTCTAAAATACGATAAAAAGAACAATTTGAAAAGAATAATAATTGAGTATTTTGATAATACAATTTTAATTGGTTGTTACCCTTGGTCAAAAAAAGAAAGAAACAAATATGTTTTTGAATACAAATATGATAATTATGGCAACTGGATTAAAAAATATAATGTAACAAAATGTTGGAAATATAAAGAACGCATTAGAATAATAAATTACAAAAAATATATTAAAATTTAATATTATAATTGATTTAATATAAAAACAGACTATATTTGTATAATTAAAAAAATAAAAACCAAAATTATGAAAAAGTACATTTTCCTTTTTGCAGCAATTATTTCATTTACATTATTGAAATCGCAAACATTTTTAAATATTGATATAGCTAAGCTTAACACAGCATTATCAAATCAAAAAGTAACTGGTTACACATTTGATAATGTATCCGAATTCGGAGGAATTATTGGCAGTTACAAAGATGCTAATGGCACAGAACTTGCAATTGCTTTTGATTCGCTTAGCAAATTTAAAGAACCGTTAAAAGATAAAAAAAACATTGTAATTCAATATAAAAAAGATAAAACAAATTTGATATTTTACGAAAACGAATATATTGTAGTTTTATATATTGAATTGCCTCAATTTAATGTAACAATGTCGCTTACTGCATATAGCACTACAACAAAAGAAGCACTCGAAAAATTATATGCAGAAATCAATCCTGAAGTTTTGTTAAAAAGTGCTTTGGTAAAATAATACTAACTTTTCTTTAAAGTAAATATCAAATACATTGCTGCAATTAATGCCGCAATAGCCGAAATAATAAACATTATTGCAGGATTAAAAAGAAAAATAATTCCTCCAATAGAACTAGCAAGCATTGTGCAAATACTTCCTAAACTTGTATA
The DNA here is from genome assembly GCA_964598505.1 of uncultured Lentimicrobiaceae bacterium. GTDB lineage: Bacteria > Bacteroidota > Bacteroidia > Bacteroidales > WCHB1-69 > CAZRCF01. The sequence continues at coordinate 1,521 of CAZRCF010000154.1, forward strand.
TAATCCAATAGCAGTAGCAGTTTCGGCACTACTTGCATAATTTGTTAAAAGTGCTTTTTGAACACCATCGGTTGCAGCCGAAAAAAGTCCATAAATAAAAAGCATTATTACAAAATGAGTTATTGTAGTTGATAATCCAAAGCCAATATATGATGCAGCAAATAGCAATAATCCTATTATTAAAACTGTTTTCAGCCCAATTTTATCGGCTAAAGAACCTAAAGGAAAAGCCATTAATGCAAAAATTAAATTATAAAATATATATGCTCCAATAACTAAAGTATCGTTGTTGGTTTGTGCTTTAATTTGCAAAAGAATAAAAGCATCGGAACTATTAAAAAGAGTAAAAAAAAGCAAACCAATTGCCAATCGTTTGTATTGAGCTGTTGATTTGTTCCAATACGAAAAGTATTTCCAAAAAGGAACATTTTTAGTTTTTGATAAATTATCGGTATTGCTCAATATTTTCTTCGATTCACGCAGCTTATAAGTTAATGCAATTGCAATTAATCCGGGAATAAAAGCAATAAAAAACAACCAACGATACGAATTGTTACCATGCAAAGAAACTGGGAAATAAAAAAGAAATATTAATGCAACAAAAGGTCCAACAGCAGCGCCTAAAGTATCAAATGCACGATGAAAGCCAAACACTTTTCCCTTGTTTTCGAGTGTTGTTTCGTCGCTTAAAATTGCATCACGAGCTCCGGTTCTAACACCTTTACCTAATCTATCAGTAGTACGAATTGCAAAAACCCACCAAACATTGGTAAATATTGCCATTAATGGTTTTGAAATAGCAGTTAAAATGTAACCAGCACGAACAAAAGGAACTCGTTTTTGATAAATATCTGATAAATATCCAAAATAGCCTTTACTTAAACCTGCAATTGCCTCAGCTAATCCTTCAAGTACACCAATTAATGCAACCGAAAAGCCAATCGATTGCAAATATAATGGCATTATAGGATATAGCATTTCGCTTGCAAAATCGTTAAAAAAACTCACAAACGATACAAGTAAAATAGTTCGAGTTATATATTTTTTGCTTTTCAAATATTTTTTTTTGCAAAGGTAATTATATAATCAATTTTTAGTAATAGTTTTTTAGCTAATTTTACAAATAAATTTTATCAATATATTTATAATTAAAAATGGCTTTTATCAATTAATAAATCTTTAAATTTATGAAACGAGCATAAAAATTCTTTTTACCCAAGAGAATGATAATTAGCGAGTTCCATACGACAAATAAAAAACAAATTAAAAATGAACGTATGAAAAAATTAATCGTTTTGTTATCAATAATTTTATCAACAAATATTGTTAACGCTCAGCAATTTAATGGATTATCGGATAGTATATTATCAATAATTAAATCATCGGTAACAAAAGATGCGGCTTTTAAAGCTCGACAAAATGCAATTACCGGAAACAGCATACAAAAATTAGCTGTTAGTAAAGAAAATACGAGTAAAATTGACAATTATTTCAGCAATAAAGTTAAAACAAAAGGAATAACCGACCAAAAATCATCGGGGCGTTGCTGGCTATTTACTGGTTTAAACTTTGTTCGACCTAAGGTTATCGACAAATTAAATTTAACTGAATTTGAGTTTTCGCAAAACTATTCATTTTTTTGGGATCAGTTAGAAAAATCAAATTTATTTTTGGAAATAGCATTAGCAACAGCCACAAAACCATTTACTGATAAAACGGTTGAATGGGCTTTTAAAAATCCGATAAGTGATGGTGGTCAATGGACAACTTTTGCCGATATTGTAACAAAATATGGTGTTGTTCCAAAACAAATTATGCCCGAAACAGAACAAAGCGATAATACATCAAAACTATCTTCAATATTAACTTCAAAACTCAGAGAATTTGGTTTAGAAATCCGCTATGCAGTAACAAGTGCAAAAAATATTGACTCAATTGCAGCAAGAAAAATTGAGATGTTAAGTGAAATTTATAAAATCCTTTCGCTATCTTTAGGAACTCCTCCCGAAACTTTTTCGTGGAGATATAAAGATAAAGACGATAAAATTTCAAAATATAAAAACTACACTCCATTAAGCTTTTATAAAGAAATGTTAGGCATTAATATGGAAGACTATATAATGTTTATGAACGACCCAACACGAGAATATAATAAAGTTTATGAAATTGAATATGATAGGAATATGGCTGATGGAAAAAATTGGAAATACTTAAATCTAACTGTTGATGAATTGAAAAAAATGGCAATAACATCAATTATCAATAACAATGCTTTATATTTTTCGTGCGATGTGGGCAAGTTTTTAAATAAAGACAATGGTGTTTTAGATGTAAATAATTTCAACTATGGCGATTTGTTTGGTACAAAATTTAAAATGGATAAAACTCAACGTATTAAAACTTTTGATAGTGGTTCATCACACGCAATGACACTTATTGGGGTTGATTTAGACAAAGATAGCAAGCCAATAAAATGGTTAATTGAAAACTCATGGGGTGCCACTTATGGTTTTAATGGAAACCTAATAATGACTGATAATTGGTTTAGCGAGTATGTTTTTCGATTGGTAGTAAATAAAAAATATGTTCCTGTATATATTCAAAAGCTACTTTCGCAACCAGCAATTAATCTTCCGCCTTGGGATCCAATGTTTAGCAACGAACAATAATTTTTCAATATAAAAAATTAAATAAAAACGTAAAATGCCTAACACAAATATAATTTGGAGCAGGAAATTTACTTTAATGATTGTAAGTAATTTTCTAACTTCGGTTGCATTCTATTTTATGCTTACCTCTCTCCCACTCTATCTTACATCGTACTTGCATTTCGATAAAGATGATGCCGGTTTGATAATTTCAGCATATATTTTTACAGCGGTAGTTGTTCGTCCGTTTGTAGGTGTTTTAATTGATAAATATGGTAGAAAAATAATATATTTATCTTCTCTATCCATTTTTTCACTACTATTTGTTTTATATGGTATTTTCAACGATGCTATTTCATTAACCATTATTAGAATTGCACATGGTATAGTTTGGGGAGTGCTTACAACAGCCGGAAGTACAATAATTCTTGATATTGTTCCGCAAGAAAAAAGAGGCGAAGGTATTGGTTATTACGGATTGGCGTTTACTTTAGCAATGGCAATTGGTCCATTTCTTGCTTCATTAATAATTAAAACCGAAAATTACAAACTTCTATTTATTTTATCAACCGTTATTGCACTTATTGGCACATCGCTCTTACTTGGATTAAAACTACCTAAACACAATTCAATCAACACAAAAATAATTGATGGATTAAAAGGATTTATAAGCCCAGTTACATTTCCAATTGCAATTTTAACAATTTTAATTATGATGCCTTATGGTGCAATTTTAAATTTTATAGCAATTTATTGCAACCAAGTAAAAACAGGAGATACTGGTATTTTCTTTATTTCGTTGGCTATTGCTTTAACAATTTCCAGAATTGGAGCCGGTAAAATTTTCGATAGAGATGGACCAAAAAAACTAATAATTATCTCATATATTTTTATAATATTATCATTTCCGGCACTTATAATTTTCGATAGTCCAATTACTTTAATGCTTTCTGCTTTATTTATTGGATTCGGATTTGGTATTAGTTTCCCGATTTACCAATTAATGATAAATAATATTTTACCTATAGAAATGCGAGGAACTGCAAACTCAATATTTCTAACAGCACTTGATTTAGGGATTGGTTTAGGAACTTTAATAATGGGATTTTTAACTCAAAATATAAATTTAAAACTCGCTTTTTTAGTTTGGATAATTATTGGAGTTTTTTCATTAGTAATGTTTTTAAGTTATGTATCAAATCATTATAAAATTAATGATTTATCGAAAAAGATTGAGAAATAAAAAATATAGGTTTAATTATTTTTATACTCTTAAACTAATTAAATTTCAACTTTTTACTAACACTAACATTTGTTTTCTTGAAAATTTCTTGCCAAGTAAATGGTCGACTATCAATTTGCCAAGTAAAATTCCTTAGTTTTGAGTCGTTAGTATCCATTTTCGACTCGGGATACATAATTGATTTTGGTACACCAGAAACTAAAATTGAAGTTACTTTGTTGTTTTCAAAATATAAATCCATAAAACTTGATTCGGTTTTATTTACACCAACTAATTTCTCAGCCTCATCGGTTGCATAATAAAGGCTTTCGGCATTGCCAAGTACATTCATTAAATTTATTTTATTTTCAACAAAAAAACCCTCCATATTTTTGCCTTTAATTTGATTGAAACGAGAAACATCGACAGCAGAAACAATAAATGCTGAATTTCTGAGCAACATTCGGTCGAGTTTCTTATTTTTCAAAAAGAAAACAATTGTATCTGCAACCAACTGGTTTTCGCCCGACCAAATTAGCGGCTGCGAATACATTGTCATCATTGAATCGGTAACTAAATAAACTATTGAATCGCATTTACCTTGTAAATCGGTACGAAAAAATTTTGCATGATTATAACAATATACACTTTGAGGATTTTGTGCGGTATCAAATAAAACTTTTAATGTATCGGCATGCAAATAAAGCGTGTCAATATTTTCAATCATAATTGCCAAAGCGCTGTCGGCAACATACGAAAAGCCTCCTTTCTCATGATATTCAGCAAAGTTTCCTTTAAATATTACATTTTTAATCGAATCGGAAATTTGTACATTATGGTATCCTAAACCATAACCATTAATTTTATCGTAATACAAACTATCTCCTTTAATTGTTTGATTTTTGTTTGATAAATAAGCATTATTTTGCAAAACCGATTTATCTGTTTTTGTATCATACCAACCCAATTCGCAATAAGCACGATTTTCGTTTGAAATCATGTTTGTTGGGCTAAAAAAATAAGCAACTTCGGTTTTGGTATTATACATTAGCGTATCGGTAGTAATTTTATACCGCGAATTTACTAAAACAACATTATCCTTAAAAAAAGTCTCTTTATTTAAAGTGTTATACTTGCCTATTTTACTAGTAAGTGTATTGCTCGAATCTTTAAGTATTCCGCCAGTATTATAATATGAAATATTTGTATTTCTATCAAAAATCATTTTTTCAGACTTTATACTCGATTTATTATCTTTTAAAATTACATTTCCAGTTACAGTAACAATTCGAGTATTTCCATCGTAATTCAAATGATTGCCAAGTAATGATACTGTATCGTTAACTTTTATTCGGCTTCTGCCAAAAGTTTCAATACTATTGGTCTTATCGTATAACCAAGCACTATCGCAATACAAAAAAGCACCTTCGTGTTCAATAATAACACTTCCTTTAAATCGCTGCATTTCGCCAATTTGTTTATCAAACTCTTGAGTTTTGGCTTGAACAAGCCTTATTTGAGTTACATTTTGTGCAAAAATAATAACTGGAGCAATTAATATTAAAAATTGAATTATTCGCCTAAAATACATTATTAATAATTTTACTGCAAAGATATTAAAATAATGATTA
>CAZRCF010000155.1:0-5361 GCA_964598505.1 uncultured Lentimicrobiaceae bacterium
ACCAAAATAAAAATAGCCTTTTCAAGATTTTGAAAAGGCTACCAAATAAATATTTTATATTTTTTATAGTTTTGAAATCTTTTTCATTAAACCTGATTTCAAATTTGCTGCTTTGTTTTTGTGAATTACATTTTTCTTTGCTAATTTATCAATTAATGATGTAACTTTAGGCATTTCTGTAATTGCCTCATTTTTATCAGTAATTAATCTTAATTTTTTAATAGCATTACGTGTTGTACGTGCATTAAAACGATTAGCAAGTCTTTTTTTCTCGTTTGATCTAATTCTTTTTATTGATGATTTATGATTAGCCATCTCTTTTATTCTTTATTATTATAATTTTTATACTTTTACTTTTCTACCATTAAAGGAGTGCAAAGATATTAATTATTTTTGTTATAAAAAACAAAAATCCAGTTTTTTTTATAATTAATTTAATTTTTTTCAACTTAATGTAAGCTTCTAAATTAATAAATGTCAATTTTATGCTACTCAAAATCGGGATATAACAAATATTTTTTTCTAATTTGTTTAAATTTAGCTATTTCTGGTTTCCAGCTATTTTTTATTTGATTCTCAGTCATTCCATTTATAATTTGATAACGCAATAACGAATCACCAGCTAATTTGTCGAAGAAATTGTTGAAAAACTCGTTTTTATTTTCAAAATTATTATACATATCAATAATCCAAAAAAGATTTATTTCGTTATTCTCTTTAAGAAAAACATTAGCATACTCGCTTAAATCGAACCCTGTGTTTACTTTATCTTTATATATTGGGTTTTCCGATTTTCCGTGTATTGACATTGGTATAAATGTAAAATTGCCAATAGGTAGAGTAGGATGACCTAAAACTTCAAAAGGTTTATTTGTTCCACGCCCAATACTCATAGCTGTTCCTTCAAATAAGCAAAGCGATGGATATAAATATATTGCCTGCATAGTTTGTAAGTTTGGCGATGGTGCAATTGGTAATTTATATCTATAAAAATGGGTATAATTTAATACTGGTATTATAGTTAAATTGCATTTAATACTATCGCAAAGCCACATTTCGCCATTAATCATTTTAGCATATTCGCCTATTGTCATACCATGCGAAATAGGCACAGGATGCATACCAACAAACGATTTAAAGTTTCTTTTCAAAACTGGTCCATCAATAAAATAACCATTTGGATTTGGCCTATCAAATACTAATAATTGTTTGTTTTTTTCGGCACAAGCCTCCATTACATAATGAAGTGTTGAAATATAAGTATAAAATCGAGCACCAACATCTTGAATATCAAATACCACAATATCAACATCATCTAAGCTATTGAGAGATGGTTTTTTTGTGCTACCAAATAGAGAAATAATTGGAATACCTGTTCTGTAATCAATATCGGAATATATGTATGCACCAGCTTCAGCTTCGCCCCTAAAACCATGCTCTGGACAAAATATTTTAACAATATTTACTTTTAATGATAATAGAGTATCTACAATATGAGTTTTCCCAATGGTAGATGTTTGATTTGCAACAATTGCAACATTTTTGCCTTTTACCCAATTCAAGTAATAATTTGTACGCTCTGCACCTACTCTAATATTTATAAAATTTGATATTGAATTATTTTCAATATTTTGACTATATATATTTATTGAACATATAATAATTAATAGGATATTAGAAAATTTAGTTTTCATAAAGCCTCAATGTAGTATTTTACAAATTTATAAAAATTTGATTTCAAACAAACTAATATTTTTTGGTTTTATTAGATATTTAAAAATATTATTTTTTATTAAATGAACTTATTGTTTTGATAAATATTATATTTTCTGAAAAAAAATAATGTAAATTTGCAACAATAATATTTTTACATGAATAAATTAATATATAAAATTGTAATTTTCTTTTTGTTTACGATAAATGCAAACAATATTTTTTGTCAAACAAAAGATACAACTGCAACAATTGAATATAAAGATGTTTATAAATATCAAGCAAAAAATCGTTTACAATGCGATACAAATTGCGTAAAAGAAGATACACTATTTTTATCATTATTTCGATATGATCCAGTTTTTAAAGGAAATTATCTATTTGCATCAATGGGAAACATTGGCAGACCACACCGCCCATTATTTTTAAAAGCACCTTCACTTCAATATACTTTTCGCACATTTCCGATTGAAGCCTATGAATATTGTTTTGATAATATTAATGTATATAATGTTTCTAGTCCATATACTCGTTTATTTTACGTTTCAGGTTCTGGTAAAGAGAACTATTTATCGGGAGTTCATGCTCAAACTATAAAAAATGCTTCGTTTGGTATTGATTTCCGAACGCTAAGTTCTAAGGGTTTCTATTTACGTGAAGAATCAAATAATTTAGGCGGAAGTTTCTATGTTAGTTATGATAATCCAAGTGGAAAATATGGGAATTTTTCAGGGTTTACATTTAATAGAAATAAACCTCAAGAAAATGGTGGAATTGCTTACGATACTCTATTTACAAATAATACTAATCCTGATAGAACGAAAGTAAATACAAAACTTAGTGATGCTCAAAATACAATAAAAACAAATACACTTTTCTTTTCACAATTTTTTAATCCATTTATAAGAAATAACGATTCAATTCTGCCTGGTTTTAATGGTGGTACTTTTGAACATGTTTTTAGTTACGAAAGAAAGTATCATATTTTTTCTGAAAACGCACCTGATTCATTAAATTACAGTTTTTTTCATAGAGATTCTGCAAATACTAATGATTCAACATCAAATATGAAAGCTAAAAATGCAATTTATTGGTCAAATTATTCTTTTCATTTACAACCAAATAAATCAAATTATTTATACATTAAAGCTGGAATTATTCACGAATATATTGAATCAAGAGACTGTATTAAAACACATTATTTCAGCCAATTTACTCCAGAATTAATTGTTTCTTACAATTTTGACTCAAAATATAAGATAGGCTCAAAATTTTCAATCACCGCTGGTGGTTATAACGATAGGAACTATTTATCAGCAATTAATGGCTATGCGAAACCATGGGGCGATAGTAGCCATATTTTTAGCATTAATATTCAGCAATCAGCTATTCAGCCTGATTTTTTTTATAGCAATTATCATGGCAATAACTTTGAATGGAATAAGTATAATTTGAATCCAATATACACATTTACAGGTACTATCAATTACAAATACAAAATTTTGGAAGTAGGTTCTTCATTCTTTAATATTGAAAATTATACGTTTATTGATAATAAATTCAAACCTATTCAATGGTCGCCAAAGATTAATTATATTCAAGCATATACAAATATTTCATTAAGGTATAAAACTTTAAATTGGTTGATTAATGCTACATTTAGTAATAATAATAATGATAGTATTGTAGCAATTCCAAAATTTTCTTCAAGGCAAAGCCTATTTTTGCGTTTCCCAATGTTTGGCAAAAAAATGTACCTGCAAACTGGAATTGATGTTATGTATGTTTCAAGTTATTTTGCACCATATTATATTCCATCTCTTGGAGATTATGTAATACAACACACAAATAGTTATGGCAACTTTTTCTATGCCGATTACTTTATTGGCTTTAAAATTAAAAAGTTTAATGCAATGTTTAAAATTCAAAATGTTGCAAAAGGATTATTAGGATATACATATATGATGATGCCTGGGTATCCACTACCAGATCGTATAATCAAACTTGCTGTTTCGTGGCGTTTTTACGATTAATATTATAATTTAACTCCTAATATATTTCATAATAAAATGAATGTAACAAATCAACAATCAAATAATTTCAAACAGCTTATTGTTTCATTTGCTTTTCCTGCATTTTTGGTATTGATTATGTGGGCTGTAAAACTTTTTGAAACAATAAATAAAACTGATTTAGGAGTTTATGGTTTATTTCCATTATCAACTAAAGGATTAATTGGAATACTAACTTGTCCATTTTTGCATGGCGATTGGGCTCATTTATCGTCAAACTCAATACCTTTTTTAGTATTAGGAACAGGTATTTTTACGTATTACAAAGATAAGGCTTGGTATATATTATTATTTATATATTTAATTTCTGGATTTTGGACTTGGATATTTGCTCGTGAAGCATATCATATTGGAGCAAGTGGAATAGTATATGGAATGGCTTTTTTTCTATTGTTAAGTTCTATATTTCGTCGTGAAAAGAGTTTAACTGCTTTTGCAATGCTAATTATTTTTCTTTATGGAAGTATTGTGTGGGGTTTTTTTCCGCAGTTTTTTCCAAATCAAAATATATCGTGGGAATCTCATTTAATGGGAGCAATAGCTGGATTAGCTGTAGCTTTTTATTATAGAAATGATGGTCCAAAGCCTAATGAATACATTTGGGATGATGAGAGTGATGATGAAGATTATATTGAAGAAGAAATAGTTGAAGATGATATTGTTGAAAAATAAAAATATATTATTCTTAAAATTTTTAATTTAATAAAAATCTAAATGGTAAAATAAACTTTTGTCTTACATTTTTTCCTTTATTTATTGCCGGTTGCCATTTAGGCATCATATTAATAACTCTAATTGCTTCATCATCGCATGATTTAGTTAAAGAACGAATAATTTTCGAATCAGTAATTGATCCATTTTTCTCAACAATAAATGATAAATAAACAGTTCCTTGAATATTTAAATGTCTATCTTCAACAGGGTAATTGCAATTTTCAGCAAAAAAACTATACATTTTTTCATTACCACCTGTGAATTCAGCAGTTTTATCGGGTATTATAATAATAGAATCGGCATAATCTATAATATCTATATCTGGTCTTGAAGCAATTGGTTCATAAACAGTGTTTGTATCGTTATTAAATAAATCTCCTAAATTAATGTCTGCAGCCTTCTCGTTATTTGGAGTTAAAGTTATTTTGCTTAGATTTATAGGTATTTCAATCTTTATTTTTGGTGGTTCTGGTCGGTCAATTATGTCAATTTTATCTAACTCATAATCAATAACATCTCCATTAAATGCATTAAATTCTTGTTTTGAATGTTTCCATTCAAAAGCAAACAAAACTAAACTAAGGGAAATTACAACGCCAAGTTTGAAAAAAAATGATTTTTTTCTCTCTAAATCTGCTTTAAATGACTTTTTTGCTTTCATAACTACAAGTATTAAATTGTTAATAAAAAAATTTAAAAAATTGTAGTTTTATATCATAAGTGATTGTTTTATTAAATAACGCAATAAAAATTAATAAATTGCTACAAACGATAATATTTTGTTATTTTTATTCATCATTATTCATAAATCCTTGTTTTTTAAGCACATCTAACCACTTGTTTGAAAAATAGATATTGTCTT
>CAZRCF010000155.1:5371-7014 GCA_964598505.1 uncultured Lentimicrobiaceae bacterium
GCAAAGTCATTGGCAAAAGCTCTTTTTCAGCATAAACTGCATCAATATCATCTTTTGTGTAATTTTTGTAAGATTCGTAATGAACTACACCTTCAAAAGGTAATCTATCTGTTAATTCCGGAATATCGTCATAGTAACCTAATGTTATTGTAGTAATTGGAACAACACTATCAGGTAAGTCTAATATTTCAATAATTTTATCAGCATTATATGTTGTAGTGCCTAAATAGCAAATTCCTAATCCAAAATCTTCGGCAGCAATAACAGCATTTTGAGCAGCAATTATGGCATCAATTGTAGCCCAAGTAAAAGATTGAATATTATCGTAACCTGGTTTTGCTTTATTTTGTTTGCACCATAAATTAAAGCGGTTAAAATCGGCACAAAATGTTAATAAAACTGGAGCTTCAGCTACCATTTTTTGGTTAAAGTGTGCGGGAGCTAATTTGGCTTTCATTTCCTGAGATTGTGTAACTACAATACTATAAACTTGCATATTTCCTGTATTTGAGCCTCTAATTGCTGCATTTAATATTGTTTGTAAAACATCATCAGAAACGTGTTTTGAGTTGTATTTTCTTATTGTTCTGTGATTAAAAATTGTATCTAAAGTATTCATACGTTTATTTATAAATTTATTTTTTTTATTTGTCGTATGGAACTCGCCATATAATCATTCTCTTGTGTGAAAATTTTTTCGTGACTCGTTTCATAGTATAAATTTTATTTTATTTCAATTTTAATGACTTGTTGATTTTGTTCAGGATAGTATAATGTTTTTTCTTTCAATTTGTATCCATAATATAATTTTGAAGTTGGAAAAACTGAATTTACATATTGATTAAAAAAATAATCAGTAATTTCCTGTGCATTGAAAGTTCCAGCTTCTCTTGCTAACATATATGTATCATTAAATTTTATGTCTTTTCGCTTATATTTGAAAACAATACTATCAGTTTTATTTTCTTGAGTTATTGAAAAAAACCTACCATCTATTTCATCACTAATTTTCTTCTCAGCATATAAAACAGTTGGAAGTAAAGTATCATTTTGAGCATCATATAACTCAAACCAAACATTTAATGAAACAATATTTATATCAATATTTTTAAAAACTTCATAATTTACATCTAATTCTTCGTTAAAATCAATATTTTGTCTGTCCTCTTCTAATTGAAATTGAGCAATTTGTATAATTAAACTCTTGTGTGGTAGTTTAAAAAACTCATCAATATTTTTGTAATCGTAAACTATCATTCCTGATAATTGCAAATTTGAAATAAAATTTGAATAGTACTGTTCAATTATTACCGAATCAACAACATTATTGATAATTACTGTATTTCTTTCCCAAATTGTGTCTTGTAGTGCAATCGGTAAATTATTAAAATCAGTATAAAGTGATTTAATTATTAAATTTGATTTATTTATGTATTTTGGAGGTAAAACTAAAATTGAAACTGTATCGTTTCTGTTGTAAAACTGCTTTACTAATTTATATTGTGGCGAACAACTACACAAAAAAACAGCTGAAATTATTAATAATTGTAATAATTTAAAAAAATTCAATTTCATTTACACAGTTTTATTTTCATTAATTTGCATCATTTTTTCAGCAAACTTTGTACCAAAATTTTCATATT
>CAZRCF010000156.1:0-7012 GCA_964598505.1 uncultured Lentimicrobiaceae bacterium
GTTGATAAATTATTTGACGATGAACAAATTAAATCGCGAAATATGATTGTAGATGCTAAAATTGTGAAGTAGGGTTTAATGAAAAAAATTGATTAAGTTAATTTTTGATCAATTTAAATAAAAAACTTCTGAAAATTGCTTTTCTTAGTTGAACTGCAATTTTATAATCCACATATACTGGAGTAATAACAATAATGTCCCAATTCATCTACATCACCTCCAATAAACCTCATTTAATTTTCTGATTTTTAAAATAAGTTTTTCATAAATGTCATCTGAAATCATTTTCCATTGCCAGTTGCCCGAAATTGTGCTTGGTGTATTCATTCTTGCCGATTCATCTAACTGTAAAAAATCTTGCATAGGAGCAATTGCAATTTTAGCATTTGAACTCCACGCCAACCTAATTAGCGACCAAACAATATTTCCATCCTCACAGTTTATATAATTTAAAATATATTCTCTTTCATCGGTACTGCAATTTTTAAACCAACCAAGTGAAGTGTTATTATCGTGAGTACCTGTAAAAACAGCACAATTTTGAATATAATTACGTGGTAAATATTTATTATCCTCAGCCGAACCAAATGCAAATTGAAGAATTTTCATACCCATAAAATTGAAGTTATCTCTAAGTAATTCGACTTCAGGAGTAATAATTCCTAAATCTTCGGCTATAATTGGCAAATCCCCAAACTTTTTACTTACAATATTAAATAATTCATAACCAGGTGCTTCAACCCATTCACCATTTATTGCTGTTTCTTCATTTGCATCAATCGACCAAAAAGACGAAAATCCTCTAAAATGATCAATACGAACTAAATCGTACATTTTAAAAGCAAAATCAAAACGACTTATCCACCAAGCAAAATTCTCATTTTTGTTATTATTCCAATTATAAACGGGATTGCCCCACAGTTGACCAGTTTCACTAAATAAATCTGGCGGAACTCCGGCAACTTTTATCGGTTTAACCTCATCATCAAGTTCAAATAACTCCCGATTCGACCAAACATCGGCACTATTATACGAAACATAAATAGGCATATCGCCCAAAATTTTTACATCACTATCATTTGCGTATTTTTTTAGAGCATACCATTGTAAAAAAAAGATATATTGCAAAAATTTTTGATATTCAATTTCTTCTTCTAAATCGCTTTTAATTTTATCAATCGACTCAATATTCTTTCTTCTTAACGATAATTCCCATTCACTAATTGAAATATTTTTATGGTATTTTTTGAGCGACATAAACAAAGCATAATCATTAAGCCATATTTTGTTTTCGCTACAAAAATCAGCATAATCTAAAAATTTATCTTTAATAAGGATAAAAACATTAAAAGCTTTTTTAAGTAAAATATTTTTATGTGATATAACTAAATCAAAATCAACATTTGGAATGTCATTAAATTTATTTTTATGAAATTTTAAATCAACATAATTTAACAATCCAAATTTATACAAATCATCTAAGTCAATAAAAAGATGATTTCCGGCAAAAGCCGAAAAACATTGATATGGAGAATTTCCAACATCGGTAGGATTTAATGGGAGAATTTGCCAAATTTTTATATTTGATGCTTTCAAAAAATCAACAAACTGATATGCTTCGCTGCCAAGAGTTCCAATACCATACTTACCATTTAGCGATGAAATATGAAGCAAAATGCCACCACTTCTTTTAATATTTATCATAAAAAATAATATTTCGATAATTTATTTAAACAAATTTATAAATTTTGATTTTATTACTTCAAAACTATTTCAGTTGATAAAAAAAAATAAAAATATTTTTATAAATATTATTTATAAAATAAATTACATAATCAGTTCATTATTATTGCATTTAACACAAAATATTTACTATAATTAAGCAAAAAACTGTTAAAAAAAACAAGTACAATTATTTTTTTTCAAAAAAAAACAAATAAAAATTTGCATATAAACAGTTATTGGATTAATTTTGTAAAAATGGATTTTACAGCATTTTAAAAGCGTATGACAGACAATATCAATACTTTAACAGCTGAAATTGAGTATAAAATACGCAAAATAGTGCAAGAAAATCGATTATTAATAGACGAAAACGTACAAAAAACAAATAAAATCATAGAATTAAAAACTGAATTAGACCAACACAAAAATAGAATTTCAGAATTTGAACAAAAAATTAAAACAATAAAACTAGCAAAATCGATAGAAAACAAAAGAGAACTAACCGAAACTAAGTTGCAAATTAATGAAATTGTGCGGGAATTAGATACATGTATCAGTCTTTTGAATAAATAAATATAGAAACAATGGACGACAACAATCTTACTATAACAGTGCGAATAGCCGAACGAGATTATAAGCTTACAATAGTAAGAAAAGAGGAAGAAATTGTTAGAAATTCAGTAAAGCTAATTGATAAAAGAATAAGTGAGTATGCAAATAATTACGCATTTAAAGATATGCAAGATTTATTATCGATGACTGCATTGCACTACACTATTCAAACATTACAAATGGAAGAAAAACAAGAATATATCGACCATGATATAATACCAAAATTAGCCGAATTAAATTTATTACTTGAAAATAAAGATAACTAATAACTGATAAATATATCGCTGAAAATCGTTCTTTAAAATAGGAAAAAAATATTGCCCGCATTTTCCAACAACACGTTTGGTAAACTCAACATTAAAAATTTAAGAGTTAGCTCATGATGTTTTAGAACAGGCCTTAGTTCATTAATTTGAATGCTTATTAGCCATAGGAAGTTCAACAATATCGGCGCTCTTATACATGTCATAATCGGAGTTTAGTATAAACCTGATGGGAAAATGTGGGTTTTTTTATAAAAAAAATTGAATAAAACAAAAATAATTAATCAAATATAAAAACAAATAAATATGCAAATAATTACAATAATAATAGGTGCAATAATTGGTACAGGTGTAGGAATAGGTCTTTCGTTTTCGCTACTGCGAAAAGCAATGGAAAAGAAAAGCGAACATATTCGTCGCGATGCAATTGATGAAGCTGAATTAACAAAAAAAGAGAGAATTCTTCAAGCTAAAGAAAAATTTCTTCAGCTTAAAATGGAGCACGAAAAAGAGATTAACGACCGCAATCAAGTAGTGCTTGTTGCCGAAAACAGAATTAAACAAAAAGAGAATACAATTAACCAAAAAACTGAAGAACTCGAACGAAAAATCAACGAAGTTACTGCTTCTAAAGAACAATGTAATACGCAATCGGAAGCATTAGTAAAACGTCAACAGGATTTAGAAAAAACTATAAAACAAGAGCTTGACAAATTAGAAGTAATATCAAGTTTATCGGTTGAACAAGCTAAAAGTCAGCTTATCGACTTAATTAGAGATGAAGCAAAAGCCGATGCTATCAATATGATTAAAGATGTGGTTGAAGAAGCTAAAATGACCGCTAATATGGAAGCGAAGAAAATAGTTATTGAAAGCATTCAAAGAACCGCAGTTGAAAATGCAATTGAAAATAGTGTTTCGGTTTTTAATATCGATAGCGAAGAAATAAAAGGTAGAATTATTGGTAGAGAAGGTAGAAATATTCGTGCTTTAGAATCGCTTACCGGTGTTGATATTATAATTGACGACTCGCCTGATGCAATTATTTTGTCAAGTTTCGACCCAATTCGTCGCGAAGTTGCTCGTTTGTCGTTACATAAATTAGTAACCGATGGACGTATTCACCCTGCACGTATTGAGGAAGTTATTGCAAAAACAAAAAAACAAATTGAACAAGAAGTTATTGAAATTGGCAAACGAACAACTATTGATTTAGGTATTCATAACCTTCACCCCGAACTTATTAGAATGGTTGGAAAAATGAGATACCGTTCATCGTATGGACAAAATCTTTTACAACACTCAAAAGAAGTTGCAAATTTATGTGCTACAATGGCTTCGGAGCTTGGTTTAAATCCAAAATTAGCTAAACGTGCCGGACTTTTACACGATATTGGCAAGGTGCCCGATACCGAGCCAGAAACTCCTCACGCTCTTTTAGGAATGGAGTTAGCCGAAAAATATAAAGAGAAACTTGAAGTTTATAACGCAATAGGTTCTCACCACGATGAGGTTGAAATGTTATCACTTTTTGCACCTTTAGTTCAAGTTTGCGATGCTATTTCGGGTGCTCGACCAGGTGCTCGTCGCGAAGTTGTGGAATCGTATATCAAACGTCTGCACGATTTAGAAGAGATGGCTCTATCATACCCTGGTGTAGTTAAAACTTATGCTATTCAGGCTGGTCGTGAGTTACGCGTAATTGTTGGTGCCGAAAGAGTATCGGACAATGAAGCAAACCAGATTTCTATGGATTTATCGAAAAAAATTCAAAACGAAATGACCTACCCCGGACAAATAAAAATTACTGTTATCAGAGAAACTCGTGCTGTAGCTTTTGCGAAATAGTATTTTAGTAAAAAGTGAAAAGTGAATGAATTAGTATTTGATAGCTTTTAGCTGATAGCATATAGCTATTAGCTTTATTCACTAAATCAGAGCTATACCAAAATGAATTATATAATAATCTAATAAATACAATTTCTTCCTTTTACTTTTGTCTATAAACACGACGAACAAAGTGAGTAACAAGTATAAATATATAAAAAACAAGATAACGAGTAAAAGTAAAGCAAAAATTCAAGACTGAATCCCACCTAACCCTTCCTAATAGGGGAATCGAGGATTTTGTTTTTGATGGTGCTATTGGAGCAGAATATGGGTCAAGGTCAAAAAGGGCTTGGAAGGTTTATTTTGGGAGGGTTAAGGGTAGCAATATAGTGTTTTTGCTAAACTTGAATCCGAAGGATTCAAATATTTATAGAAAATCATGTTTTTATTTGGTGCGACTCCGAAGGAGTCGAATAAACAATTAGGTAATATTTCT
This sequence comes from uncultured Lentimicrobiaceae bacterium, assembly GCA_964598505.1. Taxonomy (GTDB): domain Bacteria; phylum Bacteroidota; class Bacteroidia; order Bacteroidales; family WCHB1-69; genus CAZRCF01. The sequence continues at coordinate 4,927 of CAZRCF010000156.1, forward strand.
ATAAACGTTTAATCCCTTCGGGATTATAAAGTATGAAAATTCAATTTGGTAAATACTATTGTTATTAATTCTGTAAAAAAGTTGTGCAAAGTTTGGAAATTTGCACTAATAATACTCAATAATAACCATGTCAAACCTCAAAGTATCGTTTTCCAAACCAATTTGAGGTGGTGTGTTTAATTGAGTTGGTGCGCCTAATTGAAAATAATCCAATGTAATTTCTTCTATTGGATAATCAAAATAAACAAATGATTTTAAAATAATAAAGGGAGGTTTTTTAAATTCTGGTAATTTATCTCCAAGGTTAGTTTCTAAGTTTTTAAAGTAAATTCTTGGCAGCCATGTTTCATTCTTAATAATAATTTTATAATCATCAATTAAGTAAAAATTTTGTTTTAAAACATTTTTATTATTAATAGCTATAATTTTTTTGTCAAGACTGTCAATATCAATTTTGCCTGCAGTAATTCTATTTTCTTGTCTGTAAATATCTGCACGCAAATTAGTTTGGTTTTTTGAAAATTTTGCTTGTTCTTTAAAAAAATTAGATTGTATAAAACTAAATTCATCTAAATGATTACCCAACTCATTAATTTCTAATTGTTTTTCTTTTAGTGCCGTTTCATATATTTTCAGTGAATCTTGGATAACCTTTTGTAATTGATTTTCAGCATTATTCAGAGATCCATATCCTAAATATCCCACAACAAAAACAATCCCTGAAAAAGCAGCAATTATAAACTCAGTTTTATATTTTAACTCAAAATATTTGTCATCTGCTATTCGATTTTCATTATTTGATAAAATCTTTTTAAATGTTCTAACATTAATAATATTCCATATAGTAAATATTATTAATGTTACTATTAAAATTATTGTAATTTTTTCCATTTTTATTTTATGTATTTACAAAATGAAATTCTTATATTGACAAGTATAAATTGATATAAAACCAAATTCTCTTAAAAATTATAAACCTTGAAAACCTTTTAAGTTTATAATTTATAATGCAAACTTAAATTAAATATAACTAATAAACAAGCATATTTGATATTTTTTAAAGAGATTTTGAAAATCAGTTGTTCAAATTTAATAACCTAAAATTTTTAATCCTTTAATCTATGTAATGAAATTTGTATTATCTTTAAAATCAAATCAATTTAATAAACAAATAGCTCTTTTTACCTCAAATTCTCCGCTATTTACCGATTTTAAATTGAATAATTTGATAAACAGTAATACTTTTGTTTCGTAAAAATTAAAAAACATAAAAAACAAAATATCATGGAACCATTTAACAAATGTAGAAATCATTCCCATAGAGGAGCAAAATCAGTAATTTTTGGCTTATTAATTATAACAGCCGGAGTATTATTATTATTACGAAATACCGGAAATATTGATGATCAAACATCAAGAATAATTTTCTCGTGGCAAATGCTGCTTATAGCAATAGGAACAATTAAGCTATTTGGCAGAGATTTATTTATAGGCTTAGTTCTTATTTCGGTAGGTTTAATATTTATGGCAACAAAATATTACCTTATTCCTATTAATTTTTGGGGTATTATTTTTCCATTATTAATAATTATTATTGGTGTAACTTTATTATTCAAACGCCGAAATTTTATTACGTTTAAACGAGATACTCCAAAAGTAGAAATTGCCGATTATTATGAAGACACAGCCGTATTTGGTGGCTCCGAAAAACATTACAAAAACGACAATTTTAAAGGTGCTAAAATTACTGCAATATTTGGTGGTGCAAAAATAAACTTGCAGCAAGTTCAACTTTCGCCAGAAGGTGCTGTAATTGATTTAACATGTATTTTTGGTGGTTGCGAACTAATTGTACCTCCCGATTGGAATATTAAAATTGATGTAACAAATATGTTTGGTGGTGTTTCCGATAAACGAATTCCTGCTAATATTGACGAATCGAAAAAAATAATTATTAAAGGGGAGTGCTTTTTTGGTGGGTGTGAAATAAAAAGTTACTACTAAATTATCGGGACTAAAGTGGACAAAGGGTAACCGGTAAATGGTACAAGGTGAAAAAACAAACTTCACCAGCCACCATTTACCA
>CAZRCF010000157.1:0-4171 GCA_964598505.1 uncultured Lentimicrobiaceae bacterium
ATGATTATTTCTGTTGGTTATCGCGTTAAATCTCAACGTGGTATCCAGTTCAGAATGTGGGCAAACAACGTCTTAAAGGACTATCTTTTAAAAGGTTATGCCGTTAAACAGCGAATTGAACGCATTGAAAAAGATGTTAGCTATTTAAAAGAAAAAGCAGATAATTTCGATTTGCAAATTAGAACAAATTTACCACCAAATGAAGGGATTTTCTTTGATGGACAAGTATTTGATGCATACATTTTTGTGTCTGATTTAATTAAATCAGCAAAAAAATCAATAATATTAATTGACAATTATGTTGATGAAAGTGTACTTTCAATTTTGTCAAAAAGGAATATGGGCATAAATGCAACCATTTATACTTCAAACATCTCAAAACAATTGTTACTGGATTTAAAAAAACACAACGAACAGTACCCTGCTATTGAAATTATTGAGTTTGCAAAATCGCATGATCGCTTTATAATTATTGACAAACAAATTGTTTATCATATAGGTGCATCTTTAAAAGACTTAGGCAAAAAATGGTTTGCATTTTCAAAAATTGCATTAGAACCAATGGATTTGATTAATAGATTAGTTTAAAGTTCTCGTTGTGCGAAGTTTCCAAACTTCGCACTTTTTTATTTATGAAATTTGTGTCTTATTCTGAAAAAACACAAATAAAAAAATCACAATTTGATGATTTGTAAAATATAAATTATTACATTTGACAAATAAATAAATGATGACATTTATCAGGACTATCCACCTAAATATGGAGGTAAAGGAACATTTTGTCAAATATATAAACGAATTGGCGTTCATTGTAAAAAAGACACTGCACTAATGAAACTTGAAAATTATATTGATTTTAATGAAAAAGTAAATTTAGGAATAGGACATAAAGTTAGGGACCTAAATGATATTTTTAAACAGTTTGAAGGATTTTATTCAAAGGAGAACGATGAGCGTTTAATTTTCAGAGGGATTAATGAAGCTAGTTATAAAATGTATACATCTTCTCAAAGGGACTGGATTATAAATAACTCAAATGAAAATTATTCAAGTTACCTTGAAATATTACTAGAAACTTCAAAAGGTTGGAATAATGGGATACTTAAAAAATATTTAAACTCAATTAGTAATACTTTTACAGAGAATAATTTAGGATATTTCTCTGTTATGCAGCATTATGGATTGGCTTCTCCATTATTAGATTTTACATACAATCCTTTTATTGCTCTATATTTTGCAGCCAGGGACGTTGAAAAATGTTACTATGACGACGACTGTGATAACATTCGAAATTTCTTTAGTGTCTATTTTATTTGGCCGGGATGGACAAATTATAAAGGTTTTACCAAAGATTTAATCGATTTAGATTTACACAGCCTGAAAAATGAGGTTTACCACTTGGTTGACTATAATGTGGTATTCAATAATTTGAATATAATAGCTCAGGAAGGATTATTTTTTGTGAATACTTTTTCAAGGGAGGATTTAATAACTTCGATGCAAATTACAAGCAATACAAATTACAAAGTTCGATTCGGATGTCATAATATACATAAATCATTAGCTAAACCAATAATGGAAAGATTATTAGATAAAGGAATAACAGAAACTAGACTTTTTCCAGATTTTAATATGTTGAAAAAATAAAACAACGAAACGCCAACACGCTGTCAAAAAACAGTGGGGGTTTAGTGGTTGGGCAACATCCCATCCCTCTGTAAGCTTCGTATCTGGTGATAGGTACAAAGCTCCGAAACCCCACCGTTTTTTTCAGCCTTCGTTAGTGGTCAGGCTAAAAAACTTTGCGACACATTGACAATATTTACATAAAAAAAAGTAAAATGGGACTTAAACCGTACGACAGAAAAATAAACCAAATATTCAATAACATTCAATATGATGTTGACTTTTATCAAAGAGAATATAAATGGAATGACGAACTAGAATACAAACCTGTTTCGTCATTGCTTAAAGATATATTTTACAGGTTTGACCTTGAAAAATATAATCCAAATCAAGAAATCAATCAAGAAAGTACTGACAAACTTGAATGGTACTATCTAAATACTTTTATGACAAACCTTATAAAAGGGAAAAAATACATTGTTGATGGACAACAAAGACTTACTACTTTGACATTGATTTCAATTGGACTCTATCATTTAGCAATAAAACACAAACTCGAACAGCATATAATTGACGCATTAAAAAACTCAATTGTAGGTGTAACTGAATTTGGTAAAACCTTTTGGATGGGCTTCAAAGACAGAAAAAATGCACTTGAAGATGTTTTAGATAACAATACAGGTTTTACAAAAAGAAAAGATGACAACATTATTTCAGAGAGAAATATTTATAAAAACTATTTAGTCATTTTAAACAGTTTGGACGCAAAATTTACAACACCACATAAATTACAAACATTCATTTCCTATTTCAGACATAGAGTTTACCTTATAGAAATTGAAATTGACAAGGATAAAGATGTTGCAATGGTTTTTGAGGTAATTAACGACAGAGGTGTTCCGTTAAAACCTTATGAAATTTTAAAGGGCAAAATATTAAGCCAAATTGATATTGAAGACAGAGAAAAGTATATTGAAATTTGGGAAACTCAAATTGAAAAAATCGAAAAGAATGGCGAAAATGAAATTGATGAGTTTTTTGGATTTTATTTTAGAAGTAAGTTTTCAGACAACGCAGAACAATACACTAGACTTGATAAAACAAGATACCATAAAACCATTTTTCTTGACGAATACGAACTGAAAATAGGTTTGAAAAACAATGAAGAAAAGGCAAGATACTTTGTAGAAAAAACTTTACCTTACTTCTCAGATGTTTATGTTGAAATGCTTAAATATTATAAAGACTACTACAAAGACTTTGAATTTATTTATTTCAATAAACTTAATGATATGGACGGACAGTTTGTTTTGACATTAGCGTCAATCGAATTGGAAGACAAAATGCGAAATGAAAAATTAAAATTAATTCCCAAATATTTTGATAAATTTTTTAGTTTGTTGAACTTAACAAATAGCTACAAATCGAACGAATTTAATACAAATGTGATTTTCCTTTCAATTGCAATTAGAAATGCAACAATAGATTTAGCAAAAACAAGTTTTGACAATCAATTGCTAACAGCAGTTAAAAAGAAATACGATAGAGAAACATTGGAAGATGCATACAAATATGAATTCTTCAAAAATATTGGGTACAATGACTTTGGTAGAACTTTTTTAAGATATTATTTTGCAAGAATTGACCATTATATAAGTGATTTTTCAGGTGAAAATGAATATGGTAATTACTATCAATTAGTATTACAATCTAAAGGTGGCGATACATATCATATTGAACATATTATAACTAATCACGAAGATAATTTAAAACTATTTGAAGGTGAAGAAGATTTTAATTATCAAAGAAATAGACTTGGTGGACTTTTACTTCTTAAAGGAAAGGACAACCAATCATCGGGAGATGAACTTTATTCTGAAAAATTAAAGACATACAATGTTATCGGAACCTATTATGCAAGAACTTTGCTGCCTGATATGTATCACAAAAAAGTAGCATTTGTGAAATTTATTAAAGACAATAATTTAAATTTTATGCCTTATCCAACTTATGGGAAAGACGAAATTGAATCAAGGCATACATTGCTTTATGAATTAACAAAACGAATATGGGAATAAAGCCCGAAACGCTAACAAAGGCTATATTCAATTAGGGTTTCAGTAGTAATTCAAGAATTCAGCCCCGCTCAAACTTCGGTGTCGGTGGACAGGTTTGTAGTCCGCAATCCCTTACTGTTGCTACACTCAACCGTTATGTCCTCCCAAATTTCAAACTTAATATATTTCCATTTTAATAAAACTTTCAACTTTTTTGCAAGGTTTTATTTTTTTTGTCATCTAATATTTATAATTCACAAAAATTATGAAAAAAGAAGATAGAATTTTTAAGATTATGAGTTCAATTGATAATATTGAACGTGCTAAAGCAAACGATAATCAATTTGATATTATATTAAATAGAATTGCCGAAATTGAAAACAGTAAAAATCAATTTGCTTTTAAATTTAACTCACTTTTAAAATATGCAGCAGCGGCAATTATTTTGCTTACCTGCATTAATGTTTTTGTTTTAATAAAGTACAATT
>CAZRCF010000157.1:4271-7010 GCA_964598505.1 uncultured Lentimicrobiaceae bacterium
AAAAAAATGAATGATAAAAATAAAACCCGATTTTTTGTTTACTCAATTGCATTATTGATATTGTTAAATTTAACTACAATTGCGATGTTTTGGATTGAGAAAAACAAAGCAAGTTGCAATAATAATATTCAAGGCGAAAGAGGTGCCGGATCATTTTTAATTGAACAATTGAAATTTAATAACGAGCAAACGCAAAAATTTAAAGAGCTTCGTCGCGAACATCAGCAAATTGTTCGTCCGCTGATGGATTCAATTCGAATGTTAAAAGATGATTATTTTGATTTGATAAATGTTGAACAAATTGATACATCAAAATTAATAGAATTTTCGTTATTAATTACCGAAAAACATCGCAGAGTTGATATTGCTACTTTTTATCATTTCAAAAAAATTAGAGAAATATGCAATAACGAACAAAGACAAAAATTTAATGATATTATAAAAGATGGCTTATTAGCTCCGCCTACAGAAAAGGGTCCTATGCGTCATTTGAGAAATTAAACAGTGGGACTTCTAAAAATTGTTTTTTTGTTGAAGAATAATAGAATAGTTAATTAGTTATTAAGTGAATAATTTTTACCGCAAAGAACGCAAAGTTTTTCGCAAAGAAACGCAAAGAATAACCAAACCATTAGCTATCAATTTATAATTAACCATTTAATTTTTAGAACCCCTCACAAAATATTAAAATAAAAAAACAAACAACTATGAAAATTAGCAAAAACGTAGCCATTAGCGAATCAGGGTTTTTATTAAATACTGCTTCGGGCGAATCATACTCGGTAAACCCAATTGGTGTTGAGATTATAAATTTAATAAAAGAAGATAAATCGTTTGACGAAATATCGAAAATTATTACAGAAAAATACGATGTTGATATTAATACTTTGGAAAAAGATTATCAAGATTACTGCAAAATGCTTGAGTATTATCGACTAAATGAAACTGAAAATCAATAAGCATGAAACGAAAATTAACAATAGCCGTAACAGGGCTAAATGCAATTGATAGTCCCGGACCGGGAGTTGCAGTTATTCGCGGGCTAAAAGAAGCCGAAAGTTTCGATTGTCGTATTATTGGATTATCCTATGAATCGCTTGAGCCAGGCATTTATATGCACAATTTTGTAGATAAAACATATCATATTCCATATCCTTCTGCCGGAACGAGTGTGTTAATGGATAGAATAAAATATATTCATTCGCAGGAAAAAATTGATGTTATTATTCCAAATTTCGATGCAGAATTATACTCATTTATGAAATTAGAAGCTGAATTGCTAAAAATGGGAATTCATACTTTTTTGCCTACAATTGAACAATTTGAAGAGCGACATAAATATAATTTACCCGATTTTGGTAAAAAATATAAAATTAATGTACCTCATAGTAAAACAATTTTTTCATCTGCCGAAATTTATGGTTTGCATCACGAATTTACTTATCCTATGGTAATTAAAGGTAAATATTACGATGCAAGTATTGCCAATAATGCCGACCAAGCAGTTAATTATTTTAATAAAATTAGCTCTAAATGGGGTTTGCCAATTATTGTTCAACAATTTGTTAGCGGCGATGAATATAATGTTACCGGACTTGGTGATGGCGAAGGAAATATGATTGCTGCAATACCAATGCGTAAACAATATATTACCGATAAAGGCAAGGCGTGGGGAGGTATTAGCATTGATGATAAAGAGATGCTTAATATGACCAAAAAATTTATTGCCAACACTAAATGGAGAGGCGGTTTTGAACTCGAACTAATGAAAAGCTCTGATGGTAAATATTATCTTTTAGAAATTAATCCTCGCATGCCTGCTTGGATATATCTATCGGTTGGCTGTGGACAAAACATCCCCGAAGGAATTGTTAAATTAGCAATGGGCGAAAAAATGGAGCCTTTTACCGATTATAAAATTGGAAAAATGTTTATTCGCTATGCGTGGGATATGATTGTTGATGTAGAAGAATATCAAAAAATTGCAACCTACGGAGAACTTTAAAATGGTGACCGGTAACCGGTGCATGGTACAAGGTAACTGGTAACTGGTAACTCGTAACTTGTATTAAAAAATTAGCTTAAAATATTGACATTAAAAACATAAAAAATGAATAAACAAAGATATGAACGTCCTGCTATTCAGAAACTTGAAGTAGGAATGCCAAATAAATTCGGAACAAAAACAGAATACTATCCAATGACTCATATTGATGGTGTTGCTGTAAAAGATTTAGTAGAAAAATATGGATCGCCATTATTTGTAGTATCCGAACGCACTATTCGCGATACTTATCGTAGAGCCAAAAAAGCATTTACAACTCGCTATCCTAAAGTACAATTTGCATGGTCGTACAAAACTAACTATTTAAGTGCAGTTTGTAATGTATTTCATCAGGAAGGCTCTTGGGCTGAGGTTGTTTCGGGTTTTGAATATGAAAAAGCACTACGTAATGGCGTTGAAGGAAGTAAAATTATTTTTAATGGTCCCGATAAAACTGAAACAGACCTTAAAAGAGCCATAGAAAACGAATCGCTAATTCATATCGATCATTTAGATGAGCTTTATACAATTTTTGAAATTTCAGAAAAGAGCACAAAACGACCCAAAGTAGCTATTCGTGTTAATATGGATACCGGAATTTATCCAATGTGGGATCGTTTTGGTTTTAACTACGAAAATGGTCAGGCTTGGGACGTTTTAAATAAAATAATGAACAATAAAAAAATCGATTTGGT
>CAZRCF010000158.1:0-6254 GCA_964598505.1 uncultured Lentimicrobiaceae bacterium
ATTAATTTTTTATTTGCAAATTAACACAGTTCTTGCTGAACAAAGTGAAGCATCTTATCAAATCTATATTTTTTATTCTATTTTTATAGAGATTCTTCGCTATGGCTAAGAATGACAAAGTAGCGTTTGTTCCTTTACTTTTGTCTTGAAACACTTGACCGAAGGAAATAACGAGTACAGATAAATTATTAGACAATAAAACGAGTAAAAGTAAAACAAAAGTTCAAGACTGCACCAAAAAAGCTAAAAAGTAACCATTTTTACTAAGCGAGTCAAGCAATAAACGGTATTTATGTAATTTATATCAACGCGACGGATTTTACAGTTTGTTATCTATTAATAGTATAGCACCCGCCTCGCTTTATACGTAAAAATGATTACTTTTTTTAACGCTTTTTTGCTGAGGTCGCTCATAAATCCATTTGATACAAGCTAACAATTATTAGACTATGTATAATTTCACTTTGGTATAACTATTTCACAAATTGAAGTTACAAACTTCAAAACTAATAAAGTGCAAAGTTCGGAAACTTCGCACAACGATTAAAAAAACCTGACAAAGTATTAATTTTTATCAGGTTTTTATTTATAAAACAATGTTTATTGTTTACTTACAAACACTATTTAGGATTAATCTCAAAAAGTTCAACTTCAAAAATCAAAGTCGATCCAGCAGTTATTTTTCCTGCATCTCTATCTCCATAAGCTAAATTTGAAGGTATGTAGAAAATATATTTTGAACCTGGAGTCATCAACTGAACACCTTCTGTCCAACCTGGAATAACTTGATTTAATCCGAATGAAATTGGTTCGCCTCTTTCAACTGATGAATCAAAAACAGTTCCGTCAATTAACGTACCATGATAGTGAACTTTTACTTTATCAGTAGCTTTTGGGTGTTCGCCAATACCTTCTTTAACAACTTTATATTGTAAGCCCGATGGGGTTACTTTTACATCAGGATTTTTTTTGTTTGCTTCTAAAAAAGCTTTTCCTTTAGCAATATTTTCGGATGATTTTCCTGCTGATTTAGCTTTTTGTTTAGCTTGTTGCTCCATTTGGAATTGTTGAATTATTTTCCCTTTTGTAGCTTCGTCAATAACCGGAGATTTTTTAAGAGCATCGCTAAATCCTTGATTAAATTGTTCAGCGTTTATCTCAATTTCTTGACTAAGATAATAACCAGCTACCTCTAAGCCCAATACATAGCTTATACTGTCGGTTTTTGTTGCCATTCCTTTTTTTGCTTTCTGTGCAAACGAACTAACTGATATTAAGAGTATTGCACTTGCGATTAATAAATTTTTGATTTTCATACCTTTTTTTTATTTTTTTGCAAATATGCTAATTTTTTTTGAATTTTAAAAATTGTATTATCTTTTTTTAATATTTTTATAAAAAACATTAGCTATATCGGCACATTTCAGTTTATATAACTCTTTAATTATCCAAGTTTTATTTTCGGGTTTATACCAAAAAAAGAAAGTTTGTTGTGCCTGTTTATCCGATTTTGTTTTAGCCGAATAAACCTTTTTTTTCGAATATGGATCGAAACCACAGTAGTAAATAGTTGTAGATAAAGTCATTGGTGTTGGCGTAAAATCTTGTATTTGCTCCAAACGATAGCCAAGTAAAGCAGTTTCTTTAGCCAAATTCGCCATCGAATGGTTTGTACTTGCCGGATGACTTGAAATAAAATATGGTATTAATTGTTGGTTAAGGTTGAATTTTCGATTTATTTGTTCGAAAAGCTGTTTAAACATTTTAAAATGCAAAAAAGATGGTTTACGCATAATATTCAGAACCTCATCGGAAGTGTGTTCGGGAGCCACTTTTAATCTGCCCGAAACATGATATTTAATAAGATTTTCGGTGTATTCTAAATAACCATTTTGCAATGTTTCTTGCTTATTCTTGCTTAAAAGCATATCGTAACGAACGCCGCTACCAATAGTTAAATGCTTAATTTTATCTATGTTACGAGCTTTTTTATAAAGATTTATCAGTGGAAAATGGTTTGTGTTTAAATTATTACATTTTGCAGGAAAAATACAAGAAGGACGGGAACATTTTAAGCATTTATTTTTATCAATTCCTTCCATTTTGTACATATTTGCCGAAGGTCCACCTAAATCAGTAATATGACCGTTAAAATCATCATTTTGTGTTATTTCATTTATTTCATTTAAAATTGATTCTTCCGAGCGGCTAACAATTTGTTTGCCTTGATGTGCTGCAATAGCGCAAAAACTGCAACCTCCAAAGCAGCCACGATGAATATTTACAGAGTTTTTAATCATATCCCAAGCAGGAATTGCTCCTCTTTTAAAATACTTTGGATGTGGTTTTCGCATAAAAGGCAAATCGTAAATCGAGTCAATTTCTTGTGTAGTCATTTGATTATATGGAGGATTTACAATAACAAATCCTTCGCCATGAGGTTGCACAATTAAAGATGCTTTAATTTTATTTGATTCAATTTCAAATAATCTAAAGGCTTCGGCATAAGCTGTTTTCGATGATTTACACTCTTCAAAAGATGGCAAAAATATTGCGTTTTTATCTTCAAAATGGGTTGAATAGTAAACTGTTTGAGGTACATTTTTTATATCACAAATTTTTACACCATTTTTAAGCTGTTTAACAATTTCGGCAATAGGTTTTTCGCCCATGCCATAAACAATTAAATCGGCTTTGCTATCAATTAAAATAGAAGGAAAAACAGTATCAGCCCAATAGTCGTAATGAGCCAAACGCCTCATAGAAGCCTCAATTCCACCAATAATAACCGGTACATCGGGAAATAATTCCTTAAGTATTTTTGAATAAACAGTAGTAGCATAATCGGGACGAAATCCTGCTTTTCCGCTTGGTGTGTAAGCATCGTTTGAACGTAAACGTTTTAATGCAGTATAATGATTTACCATAGAATCCATACTGCCTGATGTTACTCCAAAAAACAGGTTTGGTGTGCCAAGTTTCTTAAAATCACGCAAATCATCACGCCAATTTGGTTGAGGATTAATTGCAGTTTTTAAGCCAAAACTCTCAATAAGTCGCCCAATAAGAGCAGGTGCAAACGATGGATGATCGATATAAGCATCACCGCTAACAATAATAACATCGGCATTATCCCACAGGCGAGCATTTATCTCATCGCGAGTGATAGGCAGAAAATTATTATTAAGTTTTGTATTTGAATTCAAAATTATTTTTAAAATAGATTTTATTTATGCAAAAATACTTTAAAAGATTTATTTTTGAAGAAAAATGTTCTAAATTCAACAAATAAATGCTATTGTAAAATTTATTTTAATTTATGTTTTATATTTGTAGGAAATATTTATCACAAAATATAAGAATGAAATTCTACATAATTATAATTGCAACTCTATTCATTTATTCATCTTGCAGTAGAAATACAGATGAATATTTAACAGGTGGGATATACATTCCAAATATTGAAACATCTTATACTAACTTAACAGACAGTAATAATTTATGCTATTTACCTAAATGCACAATATTTGATGATGGACAGTATTCAGACGACAGTGATTCAGCGGACTTTACATATTATTCCAACATATTGCGTGCAATGAAAGAACCAGTCCTGTTTGCTAAAGTTGACGGAAAAGAAACATATAGATTTTTATGGTTACCGAGTTTTTACAACCCTTTATCAATAAGGATTGAAAAAGATTGTGATAAATATTATTTGTACTGCAAATTGTTAAATGAATTTGAGCCTGACGACTCTCTATTAATAAACAAAAAAAAAACTATTGACCAAACTATTTGGTTAAAATTTAAGGAGCTTTTTAATGATTGTAAATTCTGGAGTAAAAAGCCGATGATTAATACTGAATTAATTATAGATGGTGAAACGTGGTTAATTGAAGGTAGGGATAAAAATTATTACAATGTTTACGGTACAAACATGCCTTCTAAACAAATAGAAGTATGTGCTAAATTCTTAATAGACATCTTAAAAATTGATTCATCACTACTTTATTCTATACCGAACCCTAACTACAAACCTATTTCAGACAAAGAATATTCTGAAATTGGAAAAGTTTATTCAAACACAGACGAAATGCCTAAGTATGGCAAGAATGATTCTTCAATGTATAATTACTTTCAGGACAACTTATCTTATCCTGAGTATTCATATAAAAATAAAATTCAGGGAACGGTTTATGTCAGTATGATTATTTATGAAGATGGCTCTTTAAACAATTTTAAAATTAAAAGAGGTGTTAGTCCTGAATTAGACTCCGCATGTATTAGATTATTGAAAGACATGCCTAAGTGGTCGCCGGGTAAGTTACATGGAAAGACTGTTAAAGTTCTGTTATATGTTCCATTTAAGTTCACAATAGATTAGATATACATTCTGTGCATAACAAGCGTTTGTCTTCAGTGGCTGGCAAAGCTCTTGTTTCAGTGATAAAATATTTGAAAACGATAAAATTCATATAAATATTTAAGCTGAAAGTTGCTACTATGTTGTGCGAAGTTTCCGAACTTCGCACTGTTTTTGTTTTGAAGTTTGCAACTTCGCTCAACGATTAGACTGTCATACCTATAAAATAAAAAAACAGGATGTTGTAACATAACATTAATATTTTTTGTATATTTGTTTTTTTGATGCAAATTTAGAAAATGAAATTAATCAATTGGAATACAGAGAAAAACGAATTACTAAAAAAGGAAAGGAATATTTCTTTTGAAGAAATTGTTATCGAAATAATAAATAACAATGTGGTCGATACAATCGACCATCCAAACCAAGAGAAGTATCCAAATCAAAAAGTTTACTTGATTTCAATTAATGATTACATCTATTTCGTTCCATTTGTTGAAAATGAGACAGAAATATTTTTTAAAACTATAATCCCAAGTCGTAAAGAAACAAAAAAATATAAAAAAAATGAAAGAAAAGTATAATTTTGATGACGAAGAATTAGAAATTCTCGGAGCACTTAATAAAGGCAAGGTAGTTAGTTCAAAAACTGCTGCTGATGATATTAAAAGAGTAAAAGAAGCCGCACTAAATACAATTAATAAATATGAGGAGGTAAAAATTAAGTTGCCTTTAAAAGATGTTCAAAGACTAAAAACAAAAGCATTACAATCAGGAATTTCTTACCAAAGCTTAATAACTGCATTAATTCATAAATATGTCGATAAATTAAATGTAGTTGTATTGACGGACTAAAACAAAACCACTAAAATTTACTTGCGAGACAATGCAGGTTTTGCCAACCCACCGCTCAAAACACCCAGTTGTGCAAAGTTTCTGAACTTCGCTCTTTTTTAGTTTAGAAGTTTGCAACTTTAAACTTACTCCTTACTTATAAATATTTTTTTTTAATAATTACGATTGTAAAATTTATTATAATTTATGTTTTATATTTGTAGGAAGTATTGTACACCTAAAAATATTTTAAAAAGGTGTATATTAATGAGTTATTCAAAATTATAAAAACATCTGAATGAAAAAAATACTGACGGGATTATTTTTATTAATAAATATCACTTCTTTTTCACAGACTGTAAAAGAATTAGAGCATGAATTAAGTTATGTTAAATCAACTGAAAAATGGGACAATAAAAAAGATATTGCATTTAAATTATTGAAAATAGATAAACTAAATACAAAAGCAATTGACTATTTAGTTAAGGTATATGGAAGAAATAATCAAAGAGATTCGATAAGCGTTCTATTTGATAATATCATAAATAACAACCTCAATAGTCCTGAACCTTATTTAATAAGAGTTCGTGATAGAAATGCTTATTTCGCAGGATTAACAAACAAACAGAAAATAGAATATTTAAAAAAAGCTAAAGAACTTGACAGCAACAATATTGAAGCAATTTATATGCTCGGGAAAACATATTACGAACTTTTCATTAATGAGTATGATAAAAACGAGCATACAACTCTTGATTATTATGCAAGAAATTCTATTCAATTCTTTTCTGAACTTTGTGAGCAAAATGAAAATTTTAAAGAATCATTAAAATTTCCCTTGTTACAACTTGCAAATTATATAGGAGATGATAATAAGAAAAAACTCTTTGAAAATTACAAATCTCAGTCATCTTTTTTCCCAATATCTTCTTTTATTGATTTACCAAATGATTGGAAAACTAATTATTCAGTTAACGTAATTAAATTTGTGCCTAAGTCAGAATTTAAAATTTCTGGGGTTGAGTCCGCAGTTTTTCATGTCAATTGGTATGCA
>CAZRCF010000158.1:6264-6977 GCA_964598505.1 uncultured Lentimicrobiaceae bacterium
AAGCACTAGAAGAACTTATTTTAAGTGATTCTTTATCGTTAAAAGTATATAGGTTTACTTGGTTACGCACATTCGATAATCCAATTGTAATAGGTTTGAAAAATAATAATGACTCTATAACATTGTATTGGAAAGTGTGCGATGGAAAAGGTGGTTATGAGCCAGGAAAGATAATTGAAAATAAAAGCAAAGAGTTAAACCTTAATGAATGGAAGGATATAGTTTCCAATATTAATTCCATCGATTTTTGGAATTTACCTTCAATAAAAAGTGAAATTTCGGGAACTGATGGTGCACAATGGATATTGGAAGGAAAAGAACTTGGAAGATATCATGTTATTGACAGGTGGTCTGGTGGAGAAATAAAAAAATTATGCAAACAATTAATTAATCTTACAGACTTGAAAATAAAAGAAAGCGATATATATTGATATTAAAAAACATTGCTAATCGAATTGCCCCCAAGTTGTGCAAAGTTTCCGAACTTCGCACTTTTTTAGTTTTGAAGTTTGCAACTTCGCACAACGAAGAACCTAATTAGCTCGCAAGCAAAACATGCCCCACTTTTCTCGAAAAATATCAAATGGAATTATAAAAAACACACCTGCTTTTTTGGTTTTGTACCAAATTTTGGTAACTTTGAAGAAAATTTAAAAATATGAATAGAAATACTTCAATATCAATAGGAAACTATTTTGACACTTTTATTAAAA
>CAZRCF010000159.1:0-6938 GCA_964598505.1 uncultured Lentimicrobiaceae bacterium
TCCAACGATTGAGCTAAAAATTATTAATAATTCTGATTTAGGAAACCCAAAACAGATTATGAGTAAAGTAATTAAACTGATCCACAAAGGATAAATTAACATTAATCCAACAAACTTTATGGATGCTTCCCAGTGATTGTCTTTAAACTTTGAAATTAATTTTCTGATAAGAAATTGGGGTATAAAAAATAAAATTTTGCAAATTAAATAAGGGAAAAACAGCACGCCTTGAAAAATAAATATCCATATCGGAATTTTACAATAGCCAATTCCGGCAAATTTTTCCGGCAAATTATATTTAGAAATAATTGATTTATAATTATTTGATAGCAAAATTAATTTTTCTGAAGTTGCTTTATCAATACTATTTATTTTTTCTGAAATTTTTTTCTGAAATTCAAAGTTTTGTTTTGCATTTTTAAAAATATATTTCAAAAAATTATAATTTTCAAATATTCGAGCAATTAAGTTAAGCAAATAATAATAATCCTGTTCATTGTAATTAATCATTCCGATTTTCATTTTTTCATAGAGTCTTTCAAGTATTGCGTGAGCTGTTTTTGCTTTATTTTGATTATTTAATACTAAATATTTTTCAGTAGAAATTTCTTCGCCAATATTTATATAAAGCCACGAATGCGAATGTTTATGACTTCCATAATTAATTAAAATAGGAATAATTGAAACATCGTTATTATTAGTTAAAACTGCTTCAATGCCAATACGAGCAATTCCCTTTTTTAGTGGACGTAAAAACCTTCTTCTATCGTGAGACCCTTCCGGAAAAATAATAATTGCTTTGTTTTTTGATAGAAGGGCAACACATTTTTGTAAAATTATATCGTTTTGTGATAGGCTGTTAATACCATCGCGAATACGATATATGGGTAAAATATTTAATGAATTTAGCAAACGAGCAATCCAGCTTTTTTTAAAAATATCGGCACGTGCCATAAAATGTGTAGTACGATTTATACTTGTGGCTACTACCAAAGCATCTAAAAGCGAATTTTGATGATTTAAGGCAAAAATTACAGGTTTTTCTTTAGGAATATTTTTAATGTTTTCAATATAAATTTTGCTGAAAAATATCCTACTGGCTACCTTTACCCATAAATAAAAAAAACTATACCAAATTTTTTGTAACATTTAATTTTATTAATAAATTTTGGAGTAAATTTATTAAAAATTATCTTAAAAGAGTTAACGTCCCATGTAATCGTCTGTTTTTTCTATGATTTTCGCCTTTTTCTTCATAGTCAAACACATAGTAATAGACTCCGCTTGGACAAATTTCGCCGTTTTGTTTGCCATTCCAAGTAGCATTTTTTCCCGAACCTTCGTAAATTTTATTTCCCCAACGATTATAAACATAAAGAGTTTGAATACCAATATTATTATAAACAGGATAGAATAAATCATTATTTCCATCGCTATTTGGTGTAAAAGCATTTGGGAACCATATTTCAGTATCGCATTCTTTTATTTTTACTTCATCGCTTGCATAGCAACCATCTTTTTTTACAATAAGACTATATGTTCCCGGATATCTAACATCTAAATAATTAAAAGTAGAACCATCAGACCATAAGTAACTATCGTAACCATTACCTGCCGAAAGTGTAATTAATTCGCCAGGACACATAATGCTATCTTTTCCAAGATTAACATAAATGGGAGGTTTAAAATCTACATTTATCTCATCGCTGCTTGTGCAGCCATTGGCACTTGTAACCAAAACACTATACAACCCTTGTGAGGTAACAGAAATAATTTGAGTAGTTGCACCAGTATTCCATAAGTATAAAGAGTTAGGATTTGCTGCATTTAAAGTAAACAGATTAATTTCATTATTGCAAATTACTGTATCGCGACCTAAATTAACTATAGGTGTTGGCAATACATTAATAATAATGCTATCTCTTGCTGTGCAGCCATTTTCATCGGTAATTTGCACCCAATAAAAACCTGATGTTTGGGTAGTAATTAATTGTGTTGTTGCTGAATTAGACCATAAATAAGAATTAGCTTCAGATGAAGTAAGCGTAACCGAATCACCTACACAAAAAGTTGTTGGTCCGCTTGCTGTAATTGTTGGTTGAGGGAGAGAACATATATTAAGTTTAGCAAGAAAAATTTCTTCAGAATTATTCATTGAGTTATTTAAGGTATAGCT
The DNA here is from genome assembly GCA_964598505.1 of uncultured Lentimicrobiaceae bacterium. Lineage (GTDB taxonomy): Bacteria > Bacteroidota > Bacteroidia > Bacteroidales > WCHB1-69 > CAZRCF01. The sequence continues at coordinate 2,177 of CAZRCF010000159.1, forward strand.
TCCAAAAGAAATATTATTGCCTAAAAATCCACCTGTAATATATATATTATTCATATTATCAAATGTAATACTATTGCTATATTCACCTAAATCACCAATAGGGCTTTTTGCCCATAAAACATTTCCATTATTATCATATTTAGTAACAAAAACGCCTGTATTATTAGGATTTTTATTTAAAGTTATATTATCAAAATTTATAGAAGGTCCTTCAAAACATCCAGTAATATAAGTATTTCCATAATTATCAGCTACTATGCTTTTACTATATTCATTATATAATCCATTAGCTTTTTTTGCCCACAAAATATCTCCATTACTACTATATTTGGCAATAAAAATGTCTTTATTGCCAATATTTCCTGAATGATTCAGTGAAATATTGTTAAAATTAATTACAGTACTTTTAAATTCACCTGTAATATATACATTGCCTAAATTATCTGTTGTAATACTATTGCTTTGATCGCTGCCATTACCACCAGCACTTTTTGTCCATAAGGCATTGCCTAAAACATCAAACTTAGTAATAAATAAATCATAACCCCCATTAGATATTGAATGATTATTATCATCAAAAAAAATACTTCCAGAATATACGCCAGTAATATATATGTTGTTTTGATTATCTATAGCTAAATTTAAACCTGAAACACTCATGTTTTCAAGGGACCCTTCGGATTTTTTTACCCATATTATGTTTCCTAAAGCATCGTATTTAGCAATAAAAATATTATCACAATATGAAGATTCTGGAGAGCAAAAATGATTAATTACAGTATTATCAAAAATTATACTATTGTTAAATGTACCTGTAATATATAAATTGCCAAAATCATCAGTATTAATACTATTACATTGTTCAAAAGAATTTTGTGTTCCCGTAGCACTTTTTGCCCATAGCACATTCCCCATATTATCATACTTTGCTATAAATAAATCAGAATTGCCAGAATTTTCTATGGTAATATTTCCAAAAGTTATGGTAGAACTTTTAAATGAACCTGAAATATATACATTGCCCATATTATCAGTGGTAATACTTTTGCTTATATCCGAAACATTTCCACCAGTTCTTCTTGCCCATACAACATTACCTAAAGCATCGTACTTGGCAATATAAATATCACTACTAGTGTTATTAATATCAGCATTATTTAAAACAACGTTGCCAAAAGTAATTGTTGAACTATTAAATGAACCGGTAATATACACATTGCCAACATTATCAGTAGTAACACAATTACCTTCATCAGCAAATGCACCCCCAGCACTTTTTGCCCAAGCCCAATCGGGAACTTGTCCGTAAGATTTTATAACACTTATAAGCATTATAAAAATGAAAAATAATTTTGATTTCATAACAAAATATATAAAGAACATTTTTCATTGTAAGACAATATTTTCATTGTAAAAGTTGTCTCAAAAGAAAATAATATTCAAATTAAGAACGTTTTTTTGAGTTAATATTCTTTTTTTGATAATGCGACCACCAAAAAGCTAAAGTTAAACCCGAAACCATGTGCCAAATTCCCCACCAAGCTGCTATAAAAGCCATTCCTCCTAATCCATCGAAAAGTTTTGGATTGAAAATTAAAGCAAGCCCTAACCCCGAATTTTGTATTCCGGTTTCTATTGAAATTGTATAAACATCTTTTATTGGCAATTTAAAAGTTTTGCCACTAAAATAACCTGTGGCATAAGCTAAGCCATTGTGTAAAAGTACTATTATAAAGATTAAAAAGATATAATCTACAAAATAATTAATGTTTGCCCAAAAAGCAGCTACAATAAATCCAACAAATACTATTAAAGAGATAATTTTTATTGGTTTTAGTATTTTAGTTGTAAGTTTTGGGAATTTATATGATACAAACATTCCTACAATCATTGGAATTCCAAGTAATATAAAAACAGTTTGAAACATTTGAAAAATATCAAGTTCTATAGGCTTAATAATACTGGAAGCTTTAAAATAAAGACCTCCCCAAAGAGAAAAATTTAAAGGAGTAAGAAATATTGCTAAAATAGTACCCACAGCAGTTAAACTTACCGAAAGTGCAACATTTGCTTTAGAAACAGCTGATATATAATTTGAAATATTTCCTCCCGGACAGCAGGCAACCAAAATCATTCCCAAACCTATACTTGGAGGCGGATTAAGTAGCAACACTAATAGAAAAGTAAAAAATGGAAGCAATACAAATTGCGATAAAATACCAACAAATAGCGATTTAGGTTTTTTAAATAAATTACGAAATTGCTCAAATTTTATCTCTAACGCTACACCAAACATTATAAAACCTAATGTAATATTTAAAAAAACCATTCCTTCGGGAGAAAAATTTAACCTAATTTCGTCAAGAATTTTTAGAGAATCGAACATATTGTTTATTTTAAAATAAAAATCAATTTTAATAATATAAAACTTGAAAACTAATTATCGTATTTTGTCCTTGATGGTAATTCGGCAGATACAATAGTAGTACTAGAATAAAAAGTTGCTGGACCAGAATGAATTTGTTCAGCAACCATTTTATCATCTTCAAAAATTCTGAGGGTTAATGTTTGCAAAACACAAGATGTTGGGTGTTGAGGACAAAAAGCTTTTAAAACATATTCGGCTTTTTGCTTGTTACTAGGAATAATAAATGAATAATGATATGATAAATTTGCAAAATTCCTAATAGTATCAACTCCTCCCGAAGAAACTGATTGATATATTATTGCACAGGGGCGGCTTGAATTTAATAATAAAATTTCGTACTTTATAGTAACATCTGCAACCTCTTTTTTCCTGCAGCAAATAATAGTAATTGACAAACCAATAAATAATATTAATATCCTGTTTTTAGTAATTTGCATTTTATTTGCTATTTATTATTAATGCTATGCAAATGTAATTAATTAAACAAAAACAAAAAAATCTATTTTAAAAATAAACTTAAATAAAACAAAAAAGCCTTACTTTCGTAAGGCTTTGCTCTCCCTCCAGGACTTGAACCTGGGACCCTCTGATTAACAGTCAGATGCTCTAACCAACTGAGCTAAGGAAGAATATTTTAATTACATTTTGTAATTTTCGACTGCAAAGTTACTAATCTTTTCAGAATAAACAATATCTTTGCAAAAAAAATTGAAAAAAATTTGTTTTTTGCTTAATTTTCAACAACTTTAATTTTAAATTTTATGAACAAAGTATTAGGAATGGGTAACGCATTAGTTGATATAATGACAATTTTACCATCAGACGAAGTATTATTAACTTTTAATTTACCCAAAGGTAGTATGCAATTGGTAGATGATAAGTTTTACAAACATATTCAATCAAATACTTCCGATTTAAAAAAGCAGTTAGCATCGGGTGGCTCAGCTGCAAATACAATTCATGGGTTAGCACGTTTAGGAATTCACACTGGCTTTATAGGCAAGGTTGGAATTGATGATATGGGATTGTTTTTTAAAAAAGATTTAGAAGATAATAAAATTACACCCTATTTAATTGAAAGCGAAACAGCAAGCGGTGTTGCAACTGCTTTAGTAAGCCCCGATTCGGAAAGAACTTTTGCTACATATTTGGGCGCAGCTTGCGAACTAGAAGCAAAAAATATTGATTCAAATGTTTTTGGCGATTATACTTATTTTCATATTGAAGGATACTTAGTTCAAAACCATGAGTTAATTGAAACAGCAGTTAAATTTGCAAAAAAACATAATCTAAAAGTTTCGTTAGATATGGCAAGTTATAATGTAGTTGAAGCAAATCTTGATTTTTTAAAACGAATTATTAAAGAGTATGTTGATATTGTTTTTGCAAACGAAGAAGAAGCGAGGGCATATACAGGAATGGAACCCGAAGAAGCAATACATGAATTTGCAAAACATTGCGAAATTGCTGTTGTTAAAATTGGAAGTAAAGGCTCTCTAATATTAAAAGATGGTAAATTAACCAAAATTGAAGGACAAAAAGCAAATTGTATTGATACAACAGGTGCCGGTGATATTTATGCATCAGGATTTTTATTCGGACTTGCTAACGATTATCCTTTAGAAAAATGCGGAGATATTGGCACATTGTTAGCAACAAAAGTTGTTGAAGTAATTGGTCCAAAACTTACCGAACAACAATGGAAAGAAGTTCAAGAATCAATAAAATAAACATATAAATTGGCTAAATATTTTATAAAAAATCAACACAATCTTTAAAATCCTTTTTTAATAGCTATTTTTTTTATATTTTTACGCCCTTATTTAAAAATGAAAAATAAAAACACCTAATAATAAGTTATGAAACGAGCCATGAAAATTTGTTACACATAAGAGAATGATTTTTTGGCGAGTTCCATACGACAATTAAAAAAAATAAAAAAAATAAACGTATGAAAGTTTATCAAACAAGTGAAATTAGAAATGTTGCTCTGATAGGAGGTTCAAAAGCCGGAAAAACAACTTTAGCTGAATCAATGCTATTTCAGGGTGGAGTGATTAATCGTAGAGGTTCTGTAGATGACAAAAACTCGGTATCGGATTATAGAGAAATTGAATTAGAACGTCAAAACTCAGTTACTTCAACGGTATTATATACTGATTATCAAGGCACAAAAATTAATGTTATAGATTGTCCCGGATTTGATGATTTTATTGGAGAAGTAGTTGGTGCTTTACGTGTAGTTGATACTGCTGTTATGGTTATTAACTCACAAACAGGCGTAGATGTTGGAACAGAAATTGATTGGAGATGGACAAAATCGACAAAAAAACC
>CAZRCF010000160.1:0-6932 GCA_964598505.1 uncultured Lentimicrobiaceae bacterium
CTTCGGCTTCGTCTAAACCAAATTTTGTATCCTCTTTGGCAATATAAAATTGTAGTAAACAGTTAATAATTCTATTGTTTTTAATTGCCTCTTTATTAATCTCTTGAAGCAATTTTAGGCTATCTACACTATGAATTAGCGAAACAAAAGGAGCAATATATTTTATTTTGTTCGATTGCAAATGCCCTATAAAATGCCATTGAATATCTTTGGGTAAATTAGCATATTTATCTCTCATTTCCAAAGCTTTATTCTCGCCAAAAACAAGTTGCCCGGCATTGTATGCTTCCAAAATATCTGTTTCAGGTTTTGTTTTCGAAACAGCAATTAATTCAACACCTTGTGGTAAAGATTCCTTTATTACTAATATGTTTTTTTGAATTATTGACATTTTATTGCAGTTTAACGAGTAAAATTAACAAAAAACAGCATAATTACAAAATTTTGAGGTAAACAAATAAATAATAAAAGAATAAACACGGAGACACAGAGAAAACAAAGATACACGGAGTTTCATTTTAGTAATATGTTTTCTCTCTGTTTTTCTCCATGCTCTCCGTATCTCTGTGGTATTTTTTAATCGTATATTGTATTACAAAAAAGAAAATTATGTTTAAATGATTTGTAAAAAAAGATTATTATATTTGTAAAAAAAAATATGGCATAAATCATACATATTCAACCAAATTGGCTTGCGTTGTAGGAGTTTGTTGTATATATAAATGAGTTAGCGTTCATTATAAAAAACCGTACAACTATGAATTGTAATCAGATTTGGGGATTAATTGTTGGTTCTGGACTTGGTTCTGGATTGGTAACTTTTTGGGTACAAAAATATTTCGAGCATAGATTTAATAAAAAACTATATAGATTTAACAAACTATATTCAGACAAACTTGATATTATAAAGAATCTTTATCGTTTATTAATACAAGCCGAGAAAGGTCTTGATATTTTATTGAGCGAACGAGAACCTGATAAAACAAATGAAAAGGAAGAATTTAGGCATAAAACGATGGAGACATTGGATAAATTTATTGATTACTTTGAAGAAAACGAAATTGTTTTCGATAAGTCAATAGTTGACCTTGTTAGACCCATTGGAGACAGATTTGACAAGGGCAAAAAAGCTCATATTTTTGCTAATCTAATGGAATCTGATAGGGGTTCAGAAACTTGGTTGAATGCTGTTTCTAAAAAAAAGGATTTGCATGAACAATTAGTGAAAAATGAAATACCTATTTTAAAAGGAAAGCTTATAGTTGAATTCCAAAACAAGTATCAATTATTGGATGAATAAAAATAATGAAAAGCTAATACAGTATATACATCATACGGTTTTCGGAACAAATAGCAAGTTCAGAGCTCGCCCGCAAAAGCAGTAACGGTGAGGGAATTAGCCACTAACTCCCGCACGCTGCATATACTCAACGTTAAACCCAATATACCATGAAAAACAAAACAGAATTAAAAAAACTTGGATTTTTAGGCTCGTTTGCAATTTATATTCCCGCAGCAGCTTTAATGTATTGTTTAACAAAGTATTTAATACCATATCTTAGCAAAACTACAGGACAAGAAACCATTTTATTTTGGTTTATTGTTGCCGGTATTGGTATTTTCACCCCTTTAATTATTACAGCAATACTTGTTTTAAAATCGGAGGGATATAAGATTTCAAAAAGCACTATAATTGAGCGACTTAGATTTAGAAAAATTACTAAAACAGATATACTTTGGTGTTTTGGAGGATTAATTTTTGTAGGTATTTTTAGCGTTTTAATTATGAAAGGGTTAGAAATGGTTATTGGAAAATTCGACCATTCGCCATCTTTTATGTCGTTTGAGCCATTAACAGCTGGAAGATATTGGTTGCTTTTAGTTTGGGCTCCATATTGGATATTAAATATTCTTGGTGAAGAGTTTCTTTGGAGAGGTGTTATGTTGCCACGCCAAGAGATAGCTTTTGGGAAATATACTTGGGTAGTTCACGGATTTGGTTGGGGAATATTTCATATTGCCTTTGGTTGGCAATTGCTTATTACTTTAATTCCGTTAATTTTTATTCAATCATATATAGTTCAGAAAACCAAAAATTCGTGGGTTGGTGTAATTATGCACGGAGCTTTAAATGGACCAAGTTTTATAGCTATTTGTTTTGGATTGATTTAAAAAATAAGTATGTGTACTTATAAAGTTTATAGCTGTTTTAAACCGATAGCTTTATAAGTTTATCGAAAATATTAATTTTAAAGTAGCTAATCAAAACACAAAAGGCTTTTTCTATTATCAATACTTAAGGTACTTTTTATTAACCGACAACTTTTTTTACCTCAAAAATGAATATATTTGCAATTGCAAAATCGTTTTCAAATTCATAATATAATAATGAAGCAATTAACAATAAACTTTTTCAAATACTGGCTTTTTTGGTTATTGCTTTTTGCATTTTATCGCCTGTTTTTTATTATAAGTTATTTTTCTGTAATTCACGATAAAGGTAGTGGTATAATTGAAATATTTTCAACATTTTATTATGCCTTAAAACTTGATATGTCGGCAATTAGCTACTTTTTTGTTTTACCAATGTTATTATCTTTTATTTGGCTTTTTTATCAAAAAAAATGGATTGCAAAGGCAGTTGATATTTATACATTTCTTGTAATAATTATTTATTCTTTTATCTCATTTGGCGAAATTGGTATTTACGATGAGTGGCGTACAAAGCTTAATTACAAAGCGTTAGCATATTTCCAACATCCGCTTGAGATATTTAATTCAATTTCTACAATTAAATTTATTTTCCTTTTTATTGGTGTTGTGGCAACAATAGTTTTTTGGTGCTGGTTTTACAATAAGAAATTCCGATTTTTAAAAGAGAAATTTAAAGTAAAACTCTATATTAAAGCAACTTATATAGTTTTTGCACCACTGTTTGTTTTTTATTTTATGCGAGGCGGAATTCAGGAAATACCAATTTCGCAAAGTCAATCGTGGTTCTCTAAAAATCAGGTTTTAAATGATGCTGCAGTTAATTCTGGTTATAATATTTTCAAGAATATTATTGATATGCAAGCATTTATGAAAGAAAATCCTTTTAAGTTTTTTGATGATGTTTATGCTCAAAATATTGTAAAAGAAATTCATAAAATTGAAAAAGATACAACAATTGAAATATTAAATAATACTCGCCCAAACATTGTTTTAGTTATACTCGAAAGTTGGACAGCCGATTTAATAGGAGCTTTGGGTAATGATACCGATATTACACCAAATTTTAATAAACTTGCTGAGGAAGGAATATTATTTACAAACTTATATTCGAGTGGAAACCGCTCACAGCAAGGTATGGGCTCAATTTTTAGTGGATTTCCTGCAATACCTATTACTACTATTACCGAGCATCAGGAAAAATATAGTAAATTACCAAGTTTTACCCGAATATTAAACCAAAAAGGTTATCATTCATCATTTTACTTTGGCGGACAGCTTATTTATGGCAATATTAAGTCGTATATAATGTACAATCAATTTGCAAAAATTGTTGAAGGAGACGATTTTAGTTCAAAAATTCCAAAAGGCAAGCTAGGAGTTCACGATGAATATCTATTTAATAGAAATATTGAAGATTTGAAAAGCGAAAAAGAACCATTTTTTTCTGCTATGTTTACACTTAGCTCGCATTCGCCTTACGACCAGCCAATTAAAAATAAAATTACACGCAATATTAAAGAAAAAGAGTTTGTAAATTCCGCTTTTTATACCGATTATGCTTTAGGTAAATATTTTTCGGAAGCAAAAAAACAGTCATGGTATAAAAATACACTTTTCGTATTGGTTGCCGATCATAGCCATGTATCGCATAAAAGCCATGCTTTACAGTCGTTTGAATATCATCAAATACCACTTTTATTATTTGGAGATGTAATAAAACCTGAATTTAAAGGAACTAAAATAAATAAAATTGCATCGCAAACCGATATTCCGGCAACATTACTTAAACAGCTAAATTTTGATGCATCTGCTTTTCCTTGGTCGAAAAACTTATTTAATCCTTATTCTCCCGAATTTGCATATTTTGAAATGAATGATGGAGTTGGGTGGAAGCGACCTGATGGATATTTTATTTACAGCAAAACAAGTAACTCTTTTTTAGATAAAAAACTAAACGCTAAAACAGAAAAACGCATTATTGAAGAAGGAAAATCATATTTGCAAGAGGTTTTCCGTCAATTTTTAGAATTTTGAAAAAATTAGTTGTGTAAAGTTTCCGAACATAGCACAAAGAGCATACCGATTGGTATTCATTATAATAAATAGATTGTTTTTTATCAGCGAACAAAATCAATACATATTATTTGTTGTTAGCGAATAATTTAATAATTTAACAAAAAAGTATTATTTATTTTTTAAATACCTGCTCAAACTTATGGTATTCTAATAATCTTTGAATATTTCGAGGAAATTGGGGTTGATATAATTACTTAAAGATTTTCCATTGTTAAAAGATATGCTTCATCAGTATTGTTTTCTAAAAGTAGTTTTTCAACTTTTTCTACCAATACAGGGTCTGTCCACATAAGCCAACCTGAATATACTGAAAAGTAATCTTTTTCTAAACTTAAATAAGCCCAATTGGCACCAATTTCCCATTTTTCGGGCAATGGACGTTTTCTTCTAGCTCCTGCTTTAATTAATAAATTAAAAACAGCAGTAGCTTCAAATAAATCAGGTGTAAGTTTAATGTCTTCTAATTTAATAATAGCTGTAAAACGCTCATGATATATCACTTTATTTTGATACAAATTTTTAAAAAGAGGTGAAAATGCCTCATACCTTAATTGTTTATCGCCTTTTATCGCAGATAATTCATTATTAGTGTATTTTTTATTGAGTTCGGTGATTGTCATTTATAATATTTTAAAATTACTAATTATGTTCTTTTTTCATACCTCTTTCATCTTCTATTATATCAAAATCTTCAACTTGATAATCTTCCCCAGCGTCCATTTTTCTCTTTAGTTCTTCCATTTCTTTATTAAACTTCTCTTTTCCTATTCGCTTTTCTTCTTCTGTTAACTCTTTTAACATTTTCTTATGTTTTAAATAATTATTTTACCAAACTTTTCAATAAGATTTATACACCATTTTTCGACAATTTTATTTGAATCCTTAAAAATAAATTCCTGTCCTTTAGAAGCAGATTTTAGATTAGCATTATTATTTTCTTTATCCCATCTATTAATAGACTTATTATATGATAAACTTATATCATTATCTGGATGAAATTCTAAGGGTAATTTCCATAATGTTCTATTGTTTTGTTCACCTTTTGTTAATATTAATTCATCTGAAAAATTAAAAAATCCAGCGCCATTTTTATTGACTTGTGAATTATTTTTTTTAAAATCTGTTGCTACATAAATAGTATTGTTTGGATTATTAAACTCATTTTTATCTTTATATTTTGTATGTGGATGATAATCTAACCATTTTGGAACATTTCCAATGTTTGGTTTATAAATTTCTTCTATTTGGAGATAACCATAAATTACATGAAAACCATAAGGATAGTTTTTGTCTTTTATGTAAGTGAATTTATTATTTTTATATTCTGCTTTTTGAAACCAACCAAAAAATAAGAAAATATCACCTTTCCCAATATTATTATTTTGTAAATGTGATTGAGCACTTTTTACTTGACCAAAATTTGGGTTCCATTCTTTTGACCTTGATTTTAAGTATTGTTTTCTTATATCGGGATCAAGGTGACAAAATTCACTCATTTTTGATTTTAATGGAATATCCTTTAAAAAATCTGCAACTGTAAAATTATCATACATTGATAATTCACTATATTTTATATCAGAATTTTCCGAAGAAGGAATTGGTAATGAATAAAACTTCCAATTATCCTGTTCATCTTTCATAATTGGACTTGGAATGCCACCATATTCAGAATCCATACCTTTTCTACTTAATACTACTTTCATTATTTTTTTAAATTAATGCTATATTTAATCATTTCTATTTGTTTTTTTGAAAATTCATTTGATAGATTATCAATATTTGTTTCAATATAATAGAATAATTTTTCACTAAAATTTTTTCCTTCAATTTCCTCTAATTGATATTTAAACTTTTTTATTAGTGATAAATAATTATCTTTTTTTAAAATTAATGAATAGTTTCCACGTTTAATTTTTCCAATTAACCATAGGAAATTATCAAGTTTGTCAAAGTTTTCGATATTTGAAGATTGTAAAAGTTCTTTCATTTGAATAATAAAATTAACAATATTATCATCTTTAATATTCGTTTTCATTATTAATGGATAAACTTTTCTAACAATAGAATCGTAAATAGGGAAATTATAATTTGTTACAAAATATGCATACTTCGATATTAACGAATTAGCCTGACCATATTTTTCACCTAACTTGTTATATCCATATTCACTTTTAAATAATTCAATTATTTCATTATTTAAGGTTGGATTGCGAACAAATTCTTGAAAGATTTTACTTAATTCGTTTTTTGAACTTGATATCTTTAAAATAGATTCAGCTATTTCTTCTATTCCATAATATCTTTTCGACATATTTGTTGAATAATAGCTGTCAATAATTGTTAACTGATGTTCAATTATTTCTTTAGTATATTCATCAGAGTTAAAATTAAAAAAACTAGAAATAGCCAATTTATCTTTAAAATACGGAGTTTCTTTTTCGAGAATTTCTTTTGCTAAATTTGCAGCTTCGATATGATTCATAAAATAGTTTTTTGATAATTTTTCATCAAAACTAACCAAAAAAACCTTAGATTTTACTATTGTTAAAAAATAATCAATACCTCATAGAGAGTTGAAGAAAAATGCTTGATTGAATTCAGAATTATTTATTATTTTTGAAACCAATTAAACCGTATTTTTT
>CAZRCF010000161.1:0-6926 GCA_964598505.1 uncultured Lentimicrobiaceae bacterium
TTCCACATACTATTTTGATGTTATCGACAATTGTAATGGGAATGATTTATGGTTTCCTCATTGAATTAATAACTTCGGTTGTTTTTAAAGCAAGACAATAAAGAAAAACGCAGACTAACAAAGGGTAGCAGCAATAATTATTTCAGTGGTAAATTAAGCATTCTGCCCCGCATAAAATTATAGTATAGAAACCCCACAATCCATTACTAATGTTACACCCAATAGTAAGACTTTCTAAAAACCCTATTTTAAAAAATTTTAAAAACAATCACAATAAATTTTGATACTTACTTAAAAGGACTTAATTTTGAACAAATTTTTTGCTATACAAGGAGGTTTTTAGATAAACTGTCGATAGTGATAATGCTTGAGCGACATGATGGTAAATAAAACTTGACAAATTAGGAAAAAACAGAAATGTGATTAAAATAAAAAGAATTACAAAAAACAAGAAACAGTTTCTTGACTTATTGTTATTGGCAGACGAGCAGGAAAATATGATTGACAAGTATTTACAGAGAGGAGACATGTTTGCTTTATATGACGATGATTTGAAAAGTGTTTGCGTTGTAGTCCCTATAAATTGTGAAACCTGTGAATTGAAAAACATTGCGACATACGAGAAATATCAAGGCAAAGGCTACGGTAGAACATTGATTAATTTTATTTCAGTTTTCTATAAAAACGACTACAAATCAATACTTGTCGGAACAGGCGAAACGCCGACAATCTTATCGTTTTATGAAGGTTGTGGATTTGAAAAGTCACATCGAATAAAGAATTTTTTTACAGACAATTATGACCACCCTATGTTCGATGGCGACATACAACTTGTTGATATGATTTACCTTAAAAAAGATTTGTAGGAATAAAAAATGTTTTACAAACCAAATAGTAAAACATTATGTAATAAAAAGATTCTATGGATGAAATAAAGATACGAGAAATTGAAAAAAACGAAATTGATAAGCTCGAAGATATGCTCTACGAGGCAGTTTATCAACCTGATAAAAATAATCTAATCACAAGAGATGTAATAAAAGTTCCGAAAATATATGCATATATTGATGAATTTGGAACATTAAACGATGATTATTGTCTTGTAGCAGACTTAAATGGAAGGATTATTGGAGCTGTTTGGGTAAGAATTATTACAGGAAAAATAGAAGGTTACGGGAATGTAGATAACAAAACACCCGAGTTTGCAATTTCATTATTTAAAGAATTTCGCAATCAAGGTATTGGAACCAAGTTGATGAACAAGATGATTAATTATTTACAAAAAAGAGGATACGAACAAACATCGTTAAGCGTACAAAAGGAAAACTATGCAGTAAGACTTTACAAAAAAGTTGGATTTGAAATTGTTGAAGAAAACAATGAAGACTACATAATGGTATTGAAACTAAATTAAACACTACCGCTATCGCATGATTTAGTGCATATCGGTTTTAGTGGTATGCGTGAGTTTGTGGCTGATTAACAATTTGATTGTTAATAAAATAGCTATTTTTAATTTGTTTAATTTGTTGATTATCATTATATTTGCTTTATAATTAAACACGGTTTTATAAACAATCGCAATAAATTTTGAAACTTACCTAAAAGGGCTTAAATTGAACAAAATTTTTCGATAAAAGAGGTTTTTTTATACGGACTGCATATAGTGGCAATCGAAAAAGACAACGACAATGAAGACATTATACTGCAATAAGAAGCACATACAATCTCGAATTTTTAGGACTACAGAAAAAAGTTTTAGAAAAAGAACTTGAAAACAATATGATTGAACATATCCGAGATTTATTAATTGAACTTGATATGGATTTGCTTTTATGGGAAGTCAATACAAAATAAAATTAGGGAATAATGAATATTTTATTGATTTACTTTTTTTCACCGAAAATTGCAATGTTTAATAGCTATAGAATTAAAAGCAGGAAAGTTTGAACCAGAATATGCAGTAAAACTAAATTATTACCTTGAAGTATTAGATGATACCGTAAAATTAAAACATGAAAATCCATCAATTGGAATTTTACTTTGTGCAGAACAAGATAATATTGAAGTTGAATAAGCCTTGCGAATTGACGGATACTAATGAATTGATAGACAGACTTAAAAATGATAAAAAACCTAACATATAACAGAACGACAATGCAAAGCAGCAGTAAGTTCAACTGTGCCCAAACTTGCACCCAAATGCCCGGGGTTATTGCTAATTACATCAATAATATATTGTCGTAAATCGTCGCATAAATCGGGCAATTCCGATATATCAAGTTTTTTTAAATCTTCGGGATAATTTACTTTATCGAGATATTTGTATGTTTATTTAGAAAATATTAGAAGATGATTAGATAATTTGGATATTTAAAATAAATAGTTAAATTTGTTGTTGATTAAAATTGGTATAGTTTTAAATAAACAAATTAATGCACACACAATTTATTTTAATTTTTAAATAAAATTATACTTGAAATTGATAATATAATGATATTCAATAATATAAATAGAATTATAAACCTAAAGCTAAGTACGAAAAAACCGCATAGTGGCGATTAGCGATTCGTTACCGCCAAGTGTGGAAAAAAAGACAGAGATAACAATAAATTGAAAAGTAAACCATTGTGAAAGGACAGAAAAACGAAATATTAACGAGACAAGAGAGCCGACACTCAAGCCGACCCGATGTTTTTTATTTTTTGCCCACCGCACATTTTTTAAAACAATTGCCGACCCACATTGCACACATTGCCAAAGCCCCACGAGCCAACGCAACAACCAAAGCTTTGTCAAAGAGTGCAATTTTGTGCTAATATTGAAAAAATATTTTGATTGAGTAAGAATTTTGATTACTTTTGTTGCTTAAAGTCAACACGAAATGATAAATAAAGGAATATTAAACCAGCTCTTACAAAATCACGACATAACAAGTCTTGAAAAGCATTTGGTAAATTCCTATTTGACCAATAACAAACTAATTTTTGACAACAACTCAATTCTTACAAGTTATTTCAAGGACTTTAAACAAAATGTTCAACTTTTCTTTGATATTTCTTTATTGAATATTTCAAGCATAAAGGAGCTTGAAAATTATTTAGAGCTAATTATTCCAATTAGTGATAGGAAATTTAACGGTGCTTTCTTTACACCTGACTATATCATTGATTTTATAATTAAAGAAATACAACCGAAAGAAAATGAAACTAATCTTGATCCTAGTTGTGGTTGTGGTGCTTTTTTAGTTGGGTTAACCGATTATTACAAAAAGACTTTTAATAAGTCAATAAAAAAAACAGTAAAGGAAAACATATTTGGATCTGATATTTTAGAATATAATATTCACAGAGCCAAATTAATATTGACAATTTACGCTTTGCAGAATGGTGAACAATTAGAAGAAAGCGACTTCAACTTATATCATCAAGATAGTTTAAGAACAAGTTGGAAAATGAACTTTGATAATATTGTTGGCAACCCACCATATGTCAAATTTCAAGACTTAACTGACGATAACAGGAATTATTTAACCAAACATTGGTCAACAGTTGAAGGTGGAACCTTTAATCTTTATTTTGCTTTTTTTGAACTTGGGTACAAACTTTTAAAACCAACTGGAAAACTAGGCTATATTACACCAAATAATTACTTTACATCTTTAGCGGGAGAGTCTTTACGTAAATATTTTATAAATCAGAAATGTGTTAATCGTATTATAGATTTTAGCCATAAAAAAGTCTTTGATGCTCAAACTTATACTGCACTAACCTTTTTAAATAAGCAACAAAACGAATCAATAACATTTGACAGAATTAAAGACGGATATAGCCCCGAAGATTTTTTGCCAAATGCGAACGGTTCACCAAATTACATTAAAGACCTTAATTTTAAAAAGTGGCGACTACTAAAAACAGATGAACAACAAAACATCAAAACCATAGAAAATATCGGAAAGCCAATTGGGAAATTGTTTGATATTTGCGTTGGAATTGCAACGCTAAAAGATGAAATATTTTTTATTGACGGCACTAAAACAAAAAATGGTTGCTATTTAAAAACAACAGACAATGGAATATTTGAAATTGAAAAAGAAGCAGTAAAACCTGTTTATAAAATTTCTGATTTCAAAACACAAGAAGAAGCTGAGCAAAATACAAGGAAAATTATTTTTCCATATATCATAAAAAAAGGAATTGCTACGGCAATTCCTGAAAATGATTTTAAAAATAAATTTCCAAAATGTTATGCTTATCTTTTAACAGAAAAAGAGAATTTATTAGCAAGAGATAAAGGTAAAGTCACATATAATCCATTCTTTGTTTGGGGCAGAACTCAAGGACTTACAAGGATTGGAAAGAAAATTTTAAATCCCACATTCAGTCTACATCCTAGATTTTTATTAGTTGAAGAACAAGAAGCTTTTTTTACAAATGGCTATGGGCTTTTTTTTCGTGAACCAGAAATTCAAGGTTTATTCGATGAACCAATTAATCCAATAAGCAAAATAGAAAATATAGACGTAGTCCAGAAAATTTTAAACTCAATTGTAATGGATTACTATGTTACTAAAACTAGTGTTGCAATTGAAGGTGGTTATCCTTGCTACCAGAAAAATTTCATAGAGAAATTTACGATTCCAGAATTATCTCAAGATGAAATTGATATTATCAGAAACATTTCCAATCCACAAGAAATTGATGAATTTTTAGTAGGTAAATATTATTTAAATTTTCCTGTTCCAAATCTAGTAGAATAAATTTTCAGTAAATCGCTAATAAAATCGGGAAAACTTAAATTCTGTATAGTAGCAATTGAATTTACAGGTAGTAAATTATCTTTCTTTAATTCAGCATCTGTATTGTAAACTTTTGGTACTTTCTTGCTAAAATCAACGATTAACAAGCAAACTCTTTCATATTTAAAATGGTCGCCAGTTGTTGTTGACCTATTATTAACAGCAGCAAAAGAAAGCAAGTATTTTTCAATGTGCTTTGCAACTCCTTTGACATTCTTGTATTTTATTTCCTTGTTATTTGCAGATGTACTGTCATATTCATTTACAGCAATCATGTAAAATTCACCCAAAACCATTTTAGGACACCGTAAATGCAAATTCAAAGCCTCAGCAAAGGTTCTTTCATAAAGCGTATCAAAGTTTTTTGCTGAACTGCTCAATTGACTACGAACATTTATTGATAAAGATTTTTCAGTTAAACTAAAACCATATTTATCTTCTTGACCATAAAGGATTCCTTGGAAATTAAGTATTTCTTTTTTTTGTTTAACATTATTTGGAGTCACGCATACATCTTGGTCTTTTTTCTTAAAAAATCCTGAAAGAGACAATTCTCCATTTGATTGCTCATAAGGTGGATTAAGCAAAATTGGATTGACTTTGTTGCGGATTAATTCTGCTTTTACGACTTCATGTAAGAGTTTAATCGGTTTCTGACTTCTGATGAGATTATTTTTTCCTTCTGTGCCAGATTTTTTAATAGCAGCATCAATTGACTTTTTAATTTCATTGACTGCTTGTTGCAGTGTTATCAAATTCTTCATAATTAAAAAACTCTTTAAGTGTTACATTAAGGGCAATTGCAATCTTTTCAATATTCTTAATAGAAATGTTTCTTTGCCCATTTTCAACACTTGCTATATAACTTCTGTCTAAATCAGAACTATATGCCAGATCTTTCTGAGACATATTTGCCAATTCTCGAAGATTCTTTATTCTTAACCCGATTTTTGATTTTACATCCATAGTGCAAAATTGATTAATTGTTGACTATAAATCAAAGACTATAAGTAACATTATGTTTTTTTTTATCTTTGCAATTGCAAGCACATTTAAAAACCACACTAGCCATAGCTAAAACCAAAGTTTTTAAAAGAGCTTGCAAAGCCAACGCACAGAGAAAAAATTGGTTTAAAAAATTTGCCGACACTTAAAAAAAATAAAAAACGCCGATACACCAGCCGACAGAAAAAATGCAAATTGACAATGACACTGAAGCTGTAAGTTGACAATGGTTTACAAGCCTTGGAGAAAGAACACCAGGCGGTAACAAAGGCTATGAAATAATGACGGGTGAGAACGTAATTTGAAAGTTCACAAATATTAATTAACTTTGCTGTGGGGCGACAGGAAAACGGTGTTAAAACCGCCACTATTCATAGCCTCGAACGTTACAAATAAAAAAGCTTTATATAAAATGAGATTCCAACTTACAAAAAAGGATATAAAAGAGTTAAAATATCAGTGCAGAATGGGATATATATTACCAGCTATAATTTCTATTCTTGGTTCATTTATAGCAGGAGCAATCTATGTATTAATTTATAACAAAAACAATACTGGTGTAAATTTGGAAATAGACTTATTAATTGCTTTTGGATTTCTTATTTTAGGCTTAATATTTAGTTATTTAATGAATAAAAAGTATTATTTAGATATTAGGAATAATGAAAAAGAAGCTGAAATAAAAATAATACAGAGGAAAATTGACACTAAAGACTATGAGGCTGGCAGTGGTAATATGACAGTTCTCCCTCACAATAATCCAATGAAAGAATTTATTAGATATGACCTTATAATTGAAAATACTAAATATCGAATTGATAAAGAACTATTTGATAAATGTTCAGATGGAGATGAAGTCATATTTTTCTTTGCTCCTAAAAGTAAATATTTATTGAGTATTGAGAAAAAATAGTAAAAACTGTTTATATTAGAGTAAACTTTCACACAAATAAAATAAACATATCGTTTGCTTAATAAAATTAAATTTGTATTCAAATATAATTATAATGCTTTACCAGCTATAAGCATACATTAACCACCTCACACAGCCTATTCAATTAAAGCCCTAACTCTTTTGTTTGGAGTTTTATGACGTTTGGCAATATTTATATGCATTCCAAAA
>CAZRCF010000162.1:0-1739 GCA_964598505.1 uncultured Lentimicrobiaceae bacterium
ATAATTTTTCTAAAATAAGCAAGTAGTTGAAAATATTAGATGACATTTGTGTACTTATTGCACAATTACTAATTTAATTTTTCAATATCAATTATCTCATATTCAGAATTTTGACTTTTAAATTCCGGAACTATTTCTTTCATTTTTCTAACGATAGAAAAAGAATCGTTATGAATTAAATCAATTAATTTATCAATATTGTTAGATATT
Source organism: uncultured Lentimicrobiaceae bacterium (assembly GCA_964598505.1). Taxonomy (GTDB): domain Bacteria; phylum Bacteroidota; class Bacteroidia; order Bacteroidales; family WCHB1-69; genus CAZRCF01. The sequence continues at coordinate 211 of CAZRCF010000162.1, forward strand.
TCATCTAATTGATAATATCTAACATTCGCAATCATAATTTTAGAGTGAGATGTTGGTATTGTATTTTCTTTTGAAGCAAGTAATTCTTCATAAAGTTTTTCACCCGGACGAAGTCCGGTAAATTTAATTTGAATATCACGACCAAGTTTTAACCCTGAAAGAACAATCATTTTCTTAGCTAAATCGATAATTTTAACCGATTGTCCCATATCGAAAATATAAATTTCACCACCATTGCCCATTGCACCTGCAAGAAGTACAAGCTGGCAAGCTTCAGGTATAGTCATAAAATATCTGGTTATTTCGGGGTGAGTTATAGTAATTGGTCCACCTTTTTCAATTTGTTCGTGGAAAATTGGTATAACAGAGCCATTTGACCCTAAAACGTTTCCAAAACGAGTGGTAATAAAATGAGTTTTATTTTTTTGGTTTAAAGCTTGAACATAAATCTCTGCAATTCGCTTTGATGCACCCATTACATTTGTAGGATTAACAGCCTTATCGGTTGAAATCATAACAAATTTTTTAATTCCATACTTAACCGATAAATCGGCTAAAATTTTAGTGCCTAAAACATTATTTTTTATTGCAGCTGCTGGGTTTCTTTCCATCATAGGTACATGTTTATAAGCAGCGGTGTGATAAACAATATCAATATTATTACTTTTAAATAAATCTTCCATGAAAAATTCATTTGAAATATTTGAAATTATTATTTCAAAAATTTTATCCGGAAAACGTTCTTTTAGTTCTAATTCAATATAAAAAAGTGGTGTTTCAGCAATGTCTAATAATATAAGTTTCTTACAATTGAATAACGAAACTTGACGAACAATTTCGCTGCCAATTGAACCGGCAGCACCTGTAACTAAAATAGTTTTGCCTGTAAGCTCTGGTTTAATTAGTGCTTCGTCTAAAAGAATTTCATCGCGTTCTAATAATTCTTCAATTTTAATTTTTTTAATTTGCTTAAAACTTAATTCGCCATTAATCCACTTACTTATAGCAGGCACTACTAATATTTTTGAATTAAAAGCAATACATTTATCAACTATTTCTTTCTTTTTATGAGGATTAATATTATTAATAGCAATAATTACATGAGCAATTTCGTTTTCGGCTAAAATTGAATCTAGTTTGTCATAAGGATAAATGGTAATATCTTCAAGTTTTTTTCCAGCTTTTTTTATGTCATCATCTACAAATCCAAATACTTTATATTTAAGCCCAGCGTCTCTATCAATTGCGCGTTTAGTATTTAATCCGGCAACTCCGGCTCCATAAATAACAACAGATTGCTTATTCCGTGATGGATTTAAAATTTCTAAATAAACAATTTTTACTCCAATTCGATAAAACCAAATAACAAATGTTGTAATTCCAAACTCAAGAATTATAATTGAAAAAGGTATAATAAATCTATCGTTTACCAGAAAAAAAGATATTACATTAATGATAATAAATATAAATGTTGATGATATATTAGCTAAAAAAATACGTAATATATCACGAGTAGCAGTATATCTAAC
>CAZRCF010000162.1:1839-6913 GCA_964598505.1 uncultured Lentimicrobiaceae bacterium
AGTTAATTGTGTGAATGAATATTATTTACATTCAAAAAAAAGTAATTTTACAAAAATTTTAAAAAAGAATATAATGAGAAAAGTAACTTATTTATTATTAATACTAAATGTTTTATTATTTAATAATTTAGCATCTGCTCAAAACATTTTATACGGTATTGATGCAAAAAATATTATACCAGGAGCTGAAATGGTAATAATTAACAAAGGTAATGCAATCCCTGCTTATTTTAAGTTTGCAAAAGGTTCTGAGGTATTATTTGAAAACATTGATTATCTTATACACAAGGTATTGAAAATAAATGCAAACTATGAAATTAAACTTTTGAATAATAACAAAGATCAATTAGGAAATAACCATTATCGTTATATACTTACTTATAATAATTATCATATTAATGATGCTGAATTTATTGTTCATGTAAATAATGGTAAAATTTATTCAGTTAATGGTAATTTATATCGAAATATAGTTATTTCTAACAATATTTTACTAACAGAGAACAATGCTTTACAAGGACTTTTAAATAAGATTAATTCCCAAAAATACAAATGGCAAATGCCTGAGGAAGAAAAACTTTTACAAAAAGAGACAAAAGATCCTCTTGCTACCTATTATCCAAAGGGAGAAATTATTTTGTTTAAAGATAAAACTACTCAGCAATATATTTACACCTATCGTTTTAATGTATATTCTGATAAACCATTAAAAAGAGCTTTTTATTATGTGAATGCTTCTACCGGAACAGTTGTTTTTGAAAACAATTTAATCCACAATGGTAACACTAATGGTATTGCTAATACTAGATATAGTGGAACACAAGCTATAGTTACCGATAGCACAAATCCTATTTCATATAGACTAAGAGAAACAACTAGGGGACAAGGTATTGAAACTTATAATATGCAAACTGGTACTAATTATGGTAATGCTGTTGATTTTATTGATTCAAATAATATTTGGAATAATATAAATAGTGCAAAAGATGAAGTTGCTACAGATGCTCACTGGGGTGCTGAAAAAACTTGGGATTATTTTTGGTATAGATATGAAAGAAATAGTATTGATAATTTAGGTTTCAAAATTAAAAGTTATGTTCATTTCAATGCAAATTATGATAATGCGTTTTGGGATGGCGAGCGTATGACTTATGGAGATGGAAATGGAACTACATGGCAACCCCTTGTTGCTCTTGATATATGTGCTCATGAAATAACTCATGGTCTTACAACTTTTTCTGCTAATCTTGATTATCAAGATGAATCTGGTGCTTTAAATGAATCTTTCAGCGATATTTTTGGTACTACTGTTGAATTTTACTCGAAACCTTTAGCTGCTAATTGGCTTATGGGTGAGGATATTGGTTCACCTATTCGTTCAATGTCAAACCCAAATGCTTATAACCAACCCGACACATATTTTGGAACAAATTGGTACACTGGTACAGGCGATAATGGTGGTGTTCATATTAATTCAGGAGTGTTAAATTTTTGGTTTTATTTGCTATCCATTGGTGGAAATGGCACAAATGATATTAGTCAAACATATAATGTGAAAGGTGTTGGTATTGATACAGCCGGAGCTATTGCATTCCGTTTACTAACAGTTTATTTAACAAATACATCTCAATATGCAGATGCTCGTAATTTCGCTATAATTGCAGCAGCTGATTTATACGGTAATTGTAGTCAACCTGTTCAAAGTGTAACAAACGCTTTTCAGGCTGTTGGTATAGGAAATGCTTATACACCAGGAGTTCAAAGTGATTTTATTGCTGATAATGTAATTTTTTGTCAAGCCCCTGCAAATGTAACTTTTGTTAATCAAAGTAACAATGGTGTAAATTATTATTGGAATTTTGGAGATGGAACAACAAGTACATTAATTAATCCAGAACATATTTATAATAATTATGGAACATATAATGTTAAATTAGTAGCAGATGGTGGTATTTGCGGAATTGATACTGTTATTAAACAACAATATATAAGTGTGTTATCAACTAACCCGTGCATAATAACTATGCCTCAAACTGGAAGTATTTCTACAGCCGCTTGCAGTGGAATTATTTATGATAATGGAGGAGGAATAAATAATTATTCTGACAACACTGATGTTACAACAATTATTTCGCCAAATGGAGCAACATCATTAACCTTAACATTTACAAGTTTTGATTTTGAAATCGGATATGATTACTTATACGTTTACGATGGAAATTCAACTTCAGCAACCCTGATTGGTCAATATTCGGGTACAGCATTACCAAATGGAGGAACAATAGTATCGACAACAGGAAGTATAACTTTACGACAAACAAGCGATGAAGCCGAAACCAGACAAGGATTTGCAGTTAATTGGCAATGTTCATATCCACCTATCGCTCCCGATTGCAATTTTAATATTTCTGATACAAATAGTTGTATTGGTGTAATTAGTTTTACAGATATTTCAACAAATGGACCTAATAATTGGTTTTGGGATTTTGGAGATGGATCAACTTCAAATTATCAACACCCAATACATAACTATTTTAATAATGGTATTTATACTGTTAAACTTATTACAACAAATACTTATGGTGTTGATTCAATAATAAAGACAAATTTAGTAACCATAAACAAGCCAAATGATCCAATTATCCCAAATGATACTGCTAATTGTGGTGCTACATCATACACTTTTCATGTAAATGGAAATGGAATTATTAATTGGTATAACTCACCAACAGCTACAATACCAATTGATACAGGATTAGTTTTCAACACTCCAATATTAAATAACTCAACAACTTATTTTGTTGAGTCGCAAGTTAATGGTGCTAGTATTTATGGTGCAAAAACCGACAATACCGGAGGAGGAGGTTATTACACAAATACAACAAGTCATTATCTTGTTTTTGATTGCTATGAACAATCATTATTAAAAAGTGTAAAAGTATATTCAAATTCTACTGTTAGTCGTACTTTTCAATTACAAAACAGTTTAGGAATTGTAATTGCAACAAAAACTTTTGATACTATTCCTATTGGAGCAAGTCGTGTAACTCTTGATTTTGATATTCCTGCTCAAAATAACTTACGTTTAGTAGGTTCTGAAAGTCCTTATTTATTTAGAAATTCAACAGGAATATCATATCCTTATTATGCTGGTAGTAACATAGTTGTAAAATATAGCAGCAATACTCAAAACCCAACAGCTTCATATTATTACTTTTACGACTGGGAAGTTCAAAGTAAATGCTTTAGTAACCGATTACCTTTAAATGCTTATATCAATACTACAAACCCAGTTCCTTCATTTACATATAATAATAATAATTCACTTGATGTAAACTTTACAAATACAACAACTCAAGGAAATACTTTTTTATGGAATTTTGGAGATGGCACAACTTCTACAGATATAAATCCTTCTCATATTTATGATAATTATGGAGCATATAATGTAAAACTTATTGCTTATAATGCTTGCGGTGTTGATTCTATTTTAAATAATATCAATGTAGTTTTATCAGTTAAAGAAAATAATTTATTGAACAATTTGAATATATATCCAAATCCAACAAATTCAATTTTATATGTTCAAATACCTACACTAAATACAGAGAAGTTGCAATTACAGATTTTTAATATTACTGGTCAGATTGTATGGAGTGATGTTTATGAATTGCAAAATGAATTGTTTAATACTTCGATTGATATTAATAAATTTTCAAAAGGAATTTATTATATACGTGTTCAACAGAAGAATGAGTTTGCTGTTAAAAAAATTATTAAATTATAAATAGTAACTTTAAAAAAAATATTTTCACATAATTTCAAAATGCAACAACTGTATTAATTTATAGTTGTTGTTTTTTGTATAATTAATGATACTATATTAAAATAAAAATTTATTTAAAGTAAAAATTTAATGTCAAAATAATTTATTTTTTTACCTTTGCTGCAACAGAAATTAATTAAATATATTTTAAAGATGAAAAATACTGCTTTTACAAAAATGCACGAAGCAATGGGAGCTAAAATGGTTCCATTTGCAGGTTATTATATGCCTGTTCAATACGAAGGACTTAATATCGAACATGAACATGTTCGCACAAAATTAGGCGTTTTTGATGTATCGCACATGGGTGAAGTTTATGTTAAAGGACCAAAAGCGTTTAACTTTGTTCAATATATTACATCAAACGATGTTGCGGCTTTATACGATGGTAAAGTTCAATATTCTTGTTTTCCTAATGGAAAAGGCGGAATTGTTGACGATTTACTTGTTTATCGTATTAGCGAAGATGTTTATTTGTTAGTTATCAATGCTGCAAATGTAGATAAAGACTGGGCTTGGATTAAAAAACAAAACGAAAAATTTGGTGCCGATATTAGTAATGTTTCCGATAATGTATCGCAATTAGCTATTCAAGGTCCATTAGCACTTAAAGCAATGCAAAAACTTACTGATACTGTTGTGGTTGATATGGAATATTATACACATAAAACTATAACTTTTGCAGGTATTCCTAATGTTCTGTTTTCTACAACCGGATACACAGGTTCTGGTGGCTGTGAAATTTATTTTCCAAACGAAGTTGCTGAAACTATTTGGAAAGCAGTTTTTGAAGCAGGCAAAGAATTTGACATTAAACCTATTGGTTTGGGTGCTCGCGACACTTTACGCTTAGAAATGGGATTTTGCCTTTATGGTAACGATATTGATGATACAACTTCGCCTATTGAAGCTGGTTTAGGTTGGATTACTAAATTTACCGATAGCAAAGATTTTATTGATAAAGAATATATGTTAGCTCAAAAACAAAACGGCATTTCTCGCAAACTTGTTGGTTTTGAAATGATTGATAAAGGAATTCCACGCCACGAATACGAAATTACCGATGCTAATGGAAATAGTATAGGAGTTGTTACTTCTGGTACTCAAGGACCATCAATTAAAAAAGCTGTTGGTATGGGATATGTTAAACCTGAATTTTCAAAATCAGGTACCGAAATTTATATTAAAATTCGTGAAAAACTAATTAAAGCAGTTGTTGCTAAGATACCTTTTTATAAAGATTAATTT
>CAZRCF010000163.1:0-6907 GCA_964598505.1 uncultured Lentimicrobiaceae bacterium
ACTAATAAATCGCTAAAAATATTAATTGTTTCATGCGTAATATTAACCTCATTTTCAATTGTTAATGGTATAAATGGAGTGTCCGATTTACGAAGTGAAAATATACCAGAACTAAATTTATCAGCATTAATTTTTTTGTTTTCAAAAGTTAAAAAAGCATATAACAGTAACTGCAAAGCTTTCGATTTTTTATGATCTTTAAAAACATCTTCAATGTTTTTTATACCAATTTCGTAATCTTTTACACTTCCTGTTTTATAATCGGCAATACGAATATTGCCATTAAAAATATCTATTCTATCAATATTGCCTAAAATTTTGGCGGTAGCCTTATTATTTAATAAAATATTTTGTTCGAGCTTCTCTTCTAAATCTAATGGAATTAGCACATTATTGTTATCTGATAATAATATTTTTTCATTTTCAAGAAACGATTTACAATAAGTTTTAATCATTTCAAAAACTAAACGGTTTTTGCCAAATTCTAAGTCGGCTGATTTTAAAAATATTTTATTTTTTGGTTCTTCAAAACATTTATAAATCATATTTATAATTTGTTCTTCCGAAATAGTTAAATTTTGTTTAGTTAAGTTTTTGTTTAAAAAAGGTTTATAAATCTGCTCTAAAACCGAATGAATAACTGTTCCAAAGACCGCATCATCGGCATGTTCCATAACCTCTTCAGGCTCTTTAATGTTTTCAATGTAAGCAAAATAAAATTGTAATTTACAGTTTATATATTTGCTTAATGAGCTATGCGAAAAATGAGCAATTGAATTTATTTTTTCAAGGATTTCGTCGGTTTTTTCAATAGTAATTGGCTCTATTTGATTGTTATCGGAGCTAAAGTTAAGAACTTTTTTCTCAATTTTTACTTGTGGATTATAAAAAGGTAGTTCGTGAACAATTTGCTCAATAAATCTACTTTTTTCAGCTTTCCCTTCGCCGGAATCGGCATTATAAACCAAATAAATATTCTCGGCACGCTGCAATAAACGATAAAAGTGATACGAAAAAACAGCATCTTTGTAATGATGTGTAGGTAGTTTATGGTGCATTTTTAAGTCGAATGGTATTAGCGACGACACAGTTTTTCCGGAAGGCAAAATCCCTTCGTTTACCGAAAGTAAAATGACATTTTTAAAATCAAGTGTTCGTGTTTCCAAAACTCCCATTAGTTGTAACCCTTTATTTTGATTGCCTTTAAAAGAAATACTCTCTGCTTTGGCTTCAACTTCAATTAAATATTTTAAATTTTTAATATCAATAATTTCATCGTAATTTATGCAAAGTTGTTCAACTTTTTCAAAAATATTTTCAAACCCAATTTTCGAATTGAAAAACATTAGCTTTTCGTGCTGAAATTCAATATTATTTATAGGTGTTGAATTAGAAAAAATGACGTCTAACGACTTTAAAACATTGCTAATCTGTATTATAGCATCATTTGAAGAATGCCAAATAGTAAAGCAAAAATTAATAAAATCTTTTATGCTATCGTTTTCATTTAATATTAAATTTTGAACATCTTTTGTAGAGTAAAGTACTTTTTTATGATACGAAATACTTCGTGAAATTGAAGATAAATTAGAAATATTGTTTTTAAAAATTATTGATAAAAATGAATGATTAAGCAAAGCTAAAATGTCGTTATAGTAAATTTTATCTTTATCGCGAGGACGAATTCCTTCAATACGAATTGTATTCAGCTGAATATCAAATAGAAGCATAATAAAACCATACAAATTGGTATTACTTAACAGAAATCCCATCGTAATATTTAATTCATCGGTTTTTATTGAATTTAATAGTGGAATTAAAAGAGCCTCATCGGCAGGAACAATAACTGTTTCATCAGGATTTAATCCAAAATCGGTTAAATTTGCCGATAAATGCCCAATATACTTAGCTTGAGCTAAATTTGTAGGAGCTCCAACTATTGTTATTTTTTTGGCAATCTCTTTATAGCAATTAGATATTATTTGTGGTTCCGATAAATTAAAATATTCAAAATTTTGGCGTAAAAACTTACCTGCCTCATTAATATTATCATCAAAATAATAGTGGTCGGCATCCCAAATTGTTTCTGCTAATCCTTCTTCAATTAATGTTTTTATTGTTTTTTTTTCGGATAGAGTTAGGGCATTAAAACCACAAAAAATTATTTTTTCAAATTTAATTTGAGGTATTAATCCATGAATATTATCGGCAACATATCTGTATATCATTCCTTGATAGCCAGAATGTTTTGTTAATAACGATGAGTTTAAATATTTATAATAATCAAATAAGCGATTAAAAAATAGAAGCCAAGCATTTTGTTTTTCTGAGCGATTTTCTTCAGGAATGCCAAACAAACTAAGCTCTTTAATATCTGATAGTGTAGTAAAAACAGATTTTGCTTCTACCAAATGCAAATCAATATCGTTAATATCTGTTAAAAATTGTTGTGCCCACCCCGAGAATTTTAAAATATCCATATCATCATCGTTTGTAGTTTTACGATGATATTGAAACAGTTCGAGTAATAATTGTATATTATCAGCTTTTTGTAATCCCGATAAATCGGACATAAACTCATCAATGGTTACAATTTTTGGAGCTATAAATGTTTTATTTAAAACCGAACTAATATTATGTAAAAGCTGATTATGAGAGCGTTGAGTAGGTAAAACAATACAAATTGAACTTAATTTATCAGAATATTTATCTAATATTTGCCTTGCTACTTGATATAAAAATGAGTTCATGTAATATTCTATTAATTTTAATTTTGAATTATTCAAAGGTATAATAAAATTATTTAAAAAATATATTCTAATGCTTAAATATTGATTTGTGATCACTACTAATCGACTAAAATAAAAAGAATGATTTATAAACCTTATGAAAAGCTAAATATATGGTTGTTTCGCCCTTACAGGGCTTAAAATTTTTATTTTTTTATATTTTTTACCAAAATATCGTTCCTAACGGAACTATTTTTCAGCAACGTAGTTGCAACATTTTGGTAACTAAATAGTTAAAAAAACTCAATAAAGTGCCGTAGGCACGAAACGTGCATTAATCAATGTTTTACCCAAGAGAGTTATAATTAGCGAGTTTCGCACGACAAATAAATAACAAAATAGAAATGAATGTACGAAACATGCACTTTTAAAATTAGTCGGTTAGTAGTGTTTTGTGACATATAAATTTACGAAACGAGCCTTATTTATAATTGAAAAATAATCTGTAATTTGCATATATCAAAAATTATAATTAAGTTTGTGCCGAAATACATTATTAAAAAGTTAAAAACTAATAACAATTTTTTATGAAAAAACTTATGCTTATTGCAGTATTAACATTTACTGCATTTACAATGAAAGCAAGTGTTAGCGACATATTTTCGGTTGACCAAACCAAAATAAACGCTGAAACAGCCGACTTAACAAGTCTTGAAACTTATGTTGAAATGAACCAAGGAGTTACTCTTTCTGAAGTTCAAGCAACAAATGGTTTATTAACAGCAAATATTTTAACAAGCGAAGAGAGCCCACTTAGCCAATCATCAGTTTTAAGAAGACGTGGTGGTGATACTCCTCTTGGAATTCCTTCACTTGTTTGGGGACTTTGCTTTAGCGTAACTGGAGTTGCTCTTGTTTATTTTATTGCTGACGACAAAGACGAAACAATGAAAGCTTTCTGGGGTTGTGTTATAGGTGGTGCTGTTTATGGTCTTTTCTATGTTATCTATGTTGTTGCATTTGTAACTACCGTAAATAATAATATTCCTTAAAAAATCTTATCGGATATTTTCTTTTTAAAATTATATTTTTAGAGGAAAATATCCGATTTTTTTATACTATAATGAAAAAATATTTTATTCTTTTTATTTTTGTATTTATCAGTTCTTTTATTGCAAATTCGCAGATTTATAATCGTGTAGAGGCAAATGCAAGTATAAAAACAAAATACAGCACCGGAAAAGGCACCCTTGAAATGGGTAAAATTTATTTTGATAAAAACAATAAAAAATTAATTTACGATTTCTCGTTTCCTAATAAAGAAATTATTGCTATTTTCGATACAGTTATTAGTGTTATTAGAAAAGGTGTGCTAATAGAAAAACAGAAAATTGCCCCATTACTTCAATCTACAATGTTTAGCATTATTTTAAGTGGTAATTTGAGCAATTACGGAATGAAAAATAATTTTTTATACAAAGCTATTAAAGTAGAAAAAGACAAAGGTTTAGTAATTACAACATGGTCGATACCAGGAAAAACAAAAAAACTTGGCGATATAATGGTTTCAACCAAAGACAAAGATTTGTTTGGAGTAGTTATGTTTAGTCCTAAAGGTGAAATACTTAGCAAGCAGCTTTTTAGCAAATATATAGTTGTATCAGGGTTACGATTTCCAACAGAGATAACTCAAGTTATTTATCAAGATAAAAAGGAGATATATCAGGTTACTACATTTAAAAATATATTGGTAAATAATCAAAAAAATGAAAATTTTTATAATTATACTCTTCCTCTTCAGCAATCAATTGGCGTTTTGCCAAAATAAAGACGAGGTAAATTTATTAATTAAAAACCAGCCCCATAGCCATAAAACTCACTGGGAAATTGCTAAAAATAATAATAGTACGATGGAAATTGTGTTGTCGCAATTTTTTTTGTTTTATAAAAACTTTATTTCATCGCAAGATTCACAATCGTGTGGCTTTACACCCTCTTGCTCGGTTTACGCTGTTGAATCTATTAAAAAACAAGGTTTAATTATTGGATTACTCGATGCCTTTGATAGATTGATGCGTTGTAATGGCTTTAGTCCCGAAAATTATAATATAGATTATAGCAAAAAACTATTATTTGATCCTGTAAAAAACATTCACAATCATGAATTGTAAAAAAACTATTGTTTTCCTATTTACTATTTTCATCTTTTCAAATTTATTGAAGTCTCAAAATATATATGATTCAACAAATACATTGAATTATGCAAAATTTTTATATTCATCGCACGAATACAAATTAGCATCGGAAGAGTTTGATAGATTATTATTTATCACAAAAAACAACAACGATACGTTAAAATATTTTTCTGTAAAGGCAAAACGATTATCGGGGAATATTGATGAAGCATATTCGAAAATTATTACTTTTTACCCTAACGATGTATTTAACAGCAATTTGTTATCAACAGAATACATTAAAATATTAATTAATAAAAAGGATTATAGTTTTGCAAATTCTGAAATACCAAAATTAAAAACTTTAGATAGTAATGAGAAGGTTTTTTTCATGGCTACAACAGAGTTGTTATTGGGAAATTATGATAAAGGAAGAGCAATAATTAACAACAATATAAACAATTTATATTTAGAACCATTTAAGCCAATATTGCTCGAACAAAGCAAAATAAGGCGTAAAAATCCATATTTAGCTTCAGGATTATCTGTTATAATACCGGGTTTAGGACAAACATATTCGGGTAATTGGAAAGATGGAATTTTTGCATTTATTATATCTGGTTCATCAATTTTTCAAACATATAGAAATTTCAGCAAATATGGCACATCAAATGCCTATAGCTGGATTACATCGGCAATTGCAGCAGCTTTTTATACTGCAAACATATATGGTGCGGCAAAAGCATCAAATAAATACAATTATTTAAAAAACATAAAAATATCCATACAAATTGAAACAGTTTTTAACAATCATTTTTAGTTTTTTTATAATTGGAAATTCATTTTCTCAAGATATTAATCAAACACTTGCTTTTGCTAATGAAAAATATGCCGAACAAAATTATAATATTGCATTAAAAAGCTATAAAAGGGTTTTGTTTTTTGATACTGCTGCAAGTTACAACATAATTCATTCAAAATTAGCCGATTGTTACTTTTATGAAAATGATTTAGAAAATTCGCTTTTACATTACGATATTGCATATAATTTAGAGGAAAACGATAGCTTAAAAAATGAGTACTCATTTAAACGTATTTTAATTTTTACATTGCAAAATAATTATTCTGATGCTTCGCAAGAAATATATAGCTTAAAAGATTCATTAAGTTTATATTTCAATAAAAGAAAAGAGTTTTATCTGGGAATAATTGATCTGCAAAACGATAGTATTGAATCTTCAAAAGCTCACTTTATAAATGCTTTAAATTCAAATGATTCAATTAAAACTAATACAATAAAAGAAGCTTTTAGTAAAGTAAATTTAAGGAAACCAAATCCAAAATTAGCAAAATATTTAAGTATAATACCTGGGTTGGGTCAAACATATTCAGGGAATTATAAAAATGCAGCAAACGCATTTCTGCTTTCTGCTTCATTAGCAACATTGTTTTTGTATATTGCTTCAAATTATACATTTATTGATGCCACCCTAAGCATATTTCCATATTTTCAAAGATACTATATAGGGGGAATTACTAAAGCCGAAAAAGGAGCAATAGGAAAGAAATTTGAGAAAAAAAATAAATTGCTTAGTAAATTATTATTTGTTTTTGCCGATAATAAATAAATTAGAGTCATTTTATGTTTTTAGTGTCTGCAAGAAAATTAATATGTTTTCTTGTTTGTTTTATGGTGTTTTGTCATTCTGAGCCTTAGCGAAGAATCTCATTCACTTTGTTCAGCATGACAAAGAAGATTGTCATACGAGCCTGTCGAAGTATGTGTATTTTAGAATAAAGGCTTCGACAGGCTCAGCCTGACAAAAAGAAAGATGCAACAAATAAAATGACATAAATAATTGAACCAAGCGTTTTCGTGCAAACACTATTTAGCTTTACTACCTTTTTGGTAAAGTGATTTTTGTGCCATATAAATCATATTTGTTCCATATTTTTATGATAAAACATTATGCAAAAACAAATAAAAAAAGTTACCTTTGTCGA
>CAZRCF010000164.1:0-6890 GCA_964598505.1 uncultured Lentimicrobiaceae bacterium
GTTGAATTTCAATAGATTTTTATTTTAATCTGAATAAATAAATATAAACCTACGAAATTTTTATGCTTTTTCGTAGGTTTTTCAAATATTAATAAATTGTTTTTGTAAAATCAAAAAATAAAATTAATTATGAGCAAACTAACCGATATATTTGATTTTTCGAAGAAAGAGAAGAACGGAATATTGGTTTTAGTTGCAATTATTGTTGTGCTAACTATTTCAAATATCATTGTTGCACAATTAAATTTAACACAAACTACCGATTCATCGGCTTTTGAAAAAGAGATTGCCGAATTTACAAAACAACAACAATTTCTATCCGATTCGTTAAAATTAGCTTATGATAATAAATTTCAACAAAAAGAGGAAGTTGACTTTCTGGGTGTTGACAAATCGATAATGCAAAACGAATTGAACCCATTTCCATTTAACCCAAATAATTTATCGGAAGAATTATGGAAAAAAATAGGATTAACCGAAAAGCAGATAAAATCGATAAAAAATTACGAAGCTAAAGGCGGAAAATTTTACAAAAAAGAAGATTTAAAGAAAATGTATTCCATTTCGGAAGAGGAATACTCAATTTTAGAACCATATATCACAATACCTCAAGATACAACTCGTAAATGGGAAAAACCTAAAAATTTGTTTGCCGAACAAAGTGTTGAAATAAATTCTGCTGACACATTTCAGTTGCAAAAAATTCCGGGAATTGGCGAATCGCTTGCTCGTAGGATTTTTAAACAGCGAGAAAAATTGGGTGGTTTTTACAGTTTGGAACAACTTAAAGAAGTTTGGGGTATTGATAGCTCGCGGTTAGCAAAAATTAGCAAATATTTCACTATCGACAAAAGCAAAATTAAAAAAATAAATATTAATACAATTGAGGCAAAAGAGTTGGTAAAACACCCATATCTCGATTTTTATATGGCAAAATCAATTGTTGTTCATCGTAATAAAAATGGCAAATATCGTTCAGTTACTGAAATTAAAAATGCTACCTTAATTTACGATGAATTATATAATAAACTTGCTCCATATTTAACTACTGAATAGATAATTATGCAAAATAAAAGTAAAATATTATGTTTTATTGTGGTAATGTTTTTTGCATTATCGAACTTTGTTATTGCACAAAAAGATATAATATCAAAAATTGATTTATTAAATAAAAATTCGGAAACATATCGACAAACAAACCTTGATGCTGCATATACTTTTGCCGAGAACGCTTTAAAATTATCCGAAAAAGCAAATTATCAAAAAGGCAAAGGTTTTGCATTAAAAAATATGGCTACAATATATTTAACTTCATCAATGCACGATGATGCAATTACGTTATTTAAACAGTCAATTTTAATTTTTCAAAAAGAGAATATAAATAGCGCTTTAGCCGATTGTTACAGTAATATAGCTGTTGCTTATAGTGCTAAAAGCGAGTTTGATTCGTCCTTGATATATAATTTTAAATGTTTAAAAATACGTCAAACCCTTAATGATGAAATTGGCAAAGCTTTAGCATTAGGAAATATTGGAAATAACTATTATCGTAGAGGTTCTAAAAATGAAGCAATCGGATATTTTCTAAAATCTGCTTTAATATTTTATAAATCACAAGATTACATACATTTAGCACGGATTTTAGTTAGTATTGGTACAATTTTGAGCGATATGGAGAAATACAAAATTTCATTAATTATTAATCAAACATCACTAATTATTGCACAAAAAAATGAAGATAAACGTTTAATTTCAACCTGTTATAATAATATTGGTTTTGCATATTATAATCTTAATAGTTACGAAAAAGCACTCGAATATTTAAACTATTCGCTTGAAATTAAAGAACAACTTAACGACAAAGCCGGCACAATGGTTTCGCTGGGGATTGTTGGCAGTATTTACCGAGACAAAAATCAGTTTGAATTATCAAATCAAATGTATATTTATATTATGAAAATTGCCGAAGAAGTTGGCGATCATCGTCAATCGGCTATAGCACTAACTTATATTGGCGAAAATTTACGTTCAAAAGGGCAATTTGATAAAGCAATAAATTACTATTTACAAAGTTTAAATATTGTTAACCAATTGCACGCAATGAACGAAATATGTGATAATTACAAATATCTTTCATTAGCAAATTACGAAAAAGGAGATATTATTCCAACTCAAAAATATTTTGCATTATATAAAGCATATTCCGACTCAACATCTGTAAATTTTAAATTTTAATGAAACGAGTAATAGTATCTGTAAGTAACGATTTAGCAACCGACCAGCGAGTAGCTCGTTCGTGCAGTTTATTGCACGAAATGGGATTTGAAGTTATTTTAATTGGTCGTATTTTGCCGGATAGTTTGCCAATTAATCGCGAATATAAATGCATACGTTTTAAATTACTTTTTAGCAAAGGAGCAGCTTTTTATGCAGTTTTAAATATTCGTTTATTTTGGTTTTTGCTTTTTACAAAAAATGATTTTCTGTTTTCTAACGACTTAGATACGTTATTGCCAAATTTTATAATTTCAAAACTAAAGCGTAAACCATTAATTTACGATAGCCATGAGTATTTTACGGAAGTTCCTGAAATTCAAAATCGGAAATTTGTAAAATCTGTTTGGAAATTTATTGAGAAAATCTGTTTATCGAGAATGAAATCAATGATAACTGTAAACGAATCAATTGCAAATCTTTTTCGTGAAAAATATTCTATTGAAGTTAATGTTGTTCGCAATGTTCCTTTTAAATTATTGAACGAAAGGAAATCATATAGAGATGAGCTGGATTTACCAATTGATAAATGTATTGTTATTTTGCAAGGAGCAGGTATAAATATTGATAGAGGTGCCGAAGAAGCTGTTGAAGCAATGAATTTATTAGAAAATGTAATACTTTTAATAGTAGGAAATGGCGATGTAGTGCCTTTGTTAAAACAAAAAGTTATTAACGAAAAATTAGATAGGAAAGTATTTTTTATGAACAAACAGCCACTAAATGTTTTACAAAAATATACCTCAAGTGCCGATATTGGACTTTCGTTAGATAAACCATTAAATATTAATTACGAACTAAGTTTGCCCAATAAACTTTTTGATTATATTCAAGCAGGAATTGCAGTAATTGTATCAAATTTACCTGAAGTAGCTAAAATTGTAACCAATTATAAAACAGGAATTATTTTAGAAGAATTAACACCACAAGCAATTGCAAATGGTATTGATGTATTAAAATCGGATACTGTTTTATTAAATGAATATAAAAATAATTCAATTATTGCTGCCGAAATACTATGCTGGGAAAATGAAAAACAGATTTTAGAAAAATTATTACAGAATTTTCAATAATTTTTCAAAAATAGTTGCTTTATCTTCAATCTTAAGATTTTTAAAAGCGTTTTGAACTCCAATTATAATCTTCTGAACAACTTGATTTTGGCTGCAAGGTGTAAAAAATCTATTTTCGGTTTTTATATTTATCGAATCCATAACAATTTCAATATCATCGGCAGCAACTACAGTAACACGATTACTAATTACAATATAAAATAGTACATCTTCCTTCTTTAACAAAGTTATTGGTTTGCTAATCGAATCGGGTTTTAAATAACATAATATGGAATATTCAAAATAATTTAACCCCCAAATAGGTATATCTAATTTATGAGCAATTATTTGATAAAGAATTGAAATTGCTGTTGGCGAACCTTTGCTATATGCTATAATATGGTTTATTAAATATGATTCCGGTATTAAAATATAATCGTTTTCAATTTTCAGATTATGAATTTGAAAAAAAACATGGTTTAAAATTTTAATTTTTTCTAAAGCAGTTTGATTTTCGTTTAATTCAACCCAAACATCATATTTAAGTCGATTGATATAATCGGTAATTGATTGAACGTTTAATGCAGGAAATTGATATTTTGTAATAATTACCCAAGCATCCAGAATGCTTTTAGAAGTATTTGAATTCCAATTATTTAAATTTATTTTTATTTCGTTATACTGAATTTTATCAATTAAAAAATATATTCTTTCTTGAACGATATCGCTTAAATTATTTTCCCAAGCATCGAAAAGAAATGGAATTGCAGATGTTCCGGAAGAAATTATTTTATCAATTATTTGTTTTGATAATTTTTCATCTGTTTCATCGAGCAGGCTAATTAATGCTTTAATTTCACTATCGGAAAATTCTTGATTCATAGAATATTATAATAATTAGTCTTTCGTAACTCGCTCAATAACTGTTTCTATAAGTTTTTGCATATAGGGATGGTAATCTTTGCTAAACTCTTTGGTTGCTCTATTGGCAATAGCCAAACAAACAGTTAAAGCGTTATGTCCTAAAGCCTTGCTAAGTCCGTAAAGAGCTGAAGTTTCCATCTCTAAATTAGCAATTTGTAAATTATTATAATTAAACGATTGAAAAAGATCGTTCATATCCGGACGGCGAACGGGCAGGCGTACCTCTCTGCCTTGAGGACCATAAAATCCGGGTGAAGTTGCAGTAATACCCTTTTTCATATCAAAAGCTACTTTGTTTAAGAGCATTTCCGAAGCTTCAACTGTATATGGGTGAGGCCAGTTTTTTTCCCAATTTGTGTGCTTGATAAAAGATTCTGTAAGTTTAGTATTATCAATATCAGGGCAATTATAAAACCACATTAATCCATCAATACCTAATCCATGCGATGAAGCAATAAAACTATTTACAGGCACATTAACTTGTAACGAGCCACAAGTACCAATTCTGATTAAATTAAGTGTGTGGTGTTCTGTTTTTGCTTCTCTTTTATCAAAATCGATATTTGCCAAAGCGTCTAATTCGGTAATAACAATATCGATATTATCAGTTCCCATTCCTGTAGATAAAACGGTAATACGTTTGCCATTTTTTGTACCTGTATGAGTATTAATTTCTCTGTTCGAGCGTTTAAGTTCAATTGTATCAAATAGTGCTGAAATCTTTTCTACTCTACCAGGGTCGCCTACCAATAAAATAGTATCGGCAATATCATTGGGTTTTAAATTCAAATGATATATGCTTCCATCTGGCTGTAAAGGCAATTCTGAAATTTTTATGCTCATAGTATAAATATTTTAATTCTATTTTAAAACGCTAAATAATTAACAAAATTACATTAATTCTAATGCAATTATTAAAAGTTGAAAATAACTTTTTAACTTTAATTTGTTAAGTGTTTTATATTAATATATAGAGTTCCGAACTCTCCAAGAGTTCCGAACTCTTAAAAACTTATAGAAAAAAATCTATAGCAAGTTTGTACCCCTTTATGCCAAGCCCGGCAATACAACCAACGCAAGCAGAAGCAGTAATAAAATTTTGTCTATAACTTTCGCGAGAATGAATATTGCTAATATGAACTTCAACAACCGGTGTTTTTATGGATTTAATTGCATCTGCTATAGCAACAGAAGTGTGAGAATATCCACCCAGATTTACAACAATACCGTCATAAGCAAAGCCAGTTTCATGTATTTTATTTATAATTTCACCTTCTATATTCGATTGATAATAGTCAATATGATGATCATTATATTCTGTTTTCAATTGTTGAATGAATTCATCAAAAGAAACTGTTCCGTATATTTCGGGTTCACGAACTCCTATTAAATTCAAGTTAGGACCGTTAATTATGATAAATCTCATCTTTTTATTTGTTTTTTGATTATAAAGGTTTTGCAAATTTATGCTTTTTTAAAGAAAAAATTAGTAAAAATTTAAAATTGATTACATTTTTAACTACATTTGCAAAGTCAATAAAAGGGGTGCCTTAACAAAACGGGCTGAGAACAAACCCATTGAACCTGATGCGGGTAATGCCGACGAAGGGAGATGGCAAATTAACTAATTGAGTGGGAATTTTCCCTTTTTCTCCATTCTTTTTGTTAAACTAATAAAATAAATTAATGAAATTAAAAATTTTCTTATTTGGCGTTGCAGTTGCGATAAGTCTTTCGCTAAATGCACAATTCGTAATTAATGGTTCTGTGTATAACTCAGAAACCAAAAAACCACTTGAAGGAGCAAATGTGGTAATTGAAAAAACTAACAATGCTGTTAGTACCAATAAAGATGGCAAGTATTCAATAGCAAATTTAAAATCTCAAATTTATCAATTAAAAGTATCATTTGTAGGCTATGAAAACTATTTTACTGAAATTCAGTTAAATAATGACAAAACTTTAGATATTTATTTAAAGCCAAAAGTATTTTTTAATGAAGAAATTATTATTAACGGTATAAGAGCAAACGAAAACACACCAACAGCTTTTATAAATTTATCGAAAGAAAATATTCAGCATTCGCACGATGCACGAAACATTACCTCTGTGATAGATATGACGCCATCGATGGTTACAACTTCTGATGCCGGAACAGGAATTGGCAATGTTGGTTATCGAATTAGAGGAACTGATGAAACACGTATTAATGTTACAATTAATGGAGTTCCGCTAAACGATGCCGAATCGCAAGGAGCTTGGTTTGTAAATTTGCCCGATTTTGCTTCTTCGGTAGATAATTTGCAAATTCAGCGTGGTGTTGGTACTTCTACAAATGGTGCAGCAGCTTTTGGAGGCAGTTTAAATTTCCAAACTCTTAAAATTGAAACAGTTCCTTATGCTAAAATAAACGAAGTTTACGGTTCATTTAATACTTTTAAGCACAATTTAAACTTTGGAACAGGCTTAATTGGTGAAAAATTTACAATTGATGGTCGAATTTCAAAAGTTACTTCTGATGGCTTTATTGATAGGGCTTTTGCCGATTTAAACTCATATTATCTTTCGGCAGGATATTATGGCAAAAAAACAATGGTTAAAGCAATGATTTTGTCGGGTAAAGAGAAAACTTATCAATCG
>CAZRCF010000165.1:0-6838 GCA_964598505.1 uncultured Lentimicrobiaceae bacterium
CTATTACTGCTAAATTAGAATAAACGGAACTTTTTAAAATATAAGTCAAATATTTGAGCCTCATCATTGAGGCTTTCTTTATTTTTTTGGGTCAGCTAATAAATAGTTTATAAAAATATATAAATATTATTTGTTAACTTTTATTTTTTCACTACTTTTGACAATTAACAAAAAATAATATCAAAAGATTAATAATAAATGAAACGAAATTTTGATCCAGTAGAGAATTATAATCAATCGAAGAAAAATATTGGTTATGTTCCACGCAAAAACGCAACGCATAAAACTTATGATAGTATTGGTTTTATGTCGGGGCTTGAAGTTCATCAGCAACTGTTTACCGAAAAAAAACTATTTTGTAACTGTCCGGCAGGAATTTTCCAAAAAGCAAACGATTATGATGCCGAGATTGTTCGCCACATGCGTCCTACACTTAGCGAATTAGGCGAATACGACGGAACTGCTCTTATGGAATTTAAAACTCGTAAAAATATTATTTATCGATTGAAAAACAAAACTGCTTGTACTTACGATGTTGATGATACACCTCCTTTTCCATTAAATAGACAAGCACTTGAGCAAGCAATAAAAATTTCGTTGCTTAGCAAACTTAATATTGTTGGCGAAGTACATATTACTCGTAAACAATACTTAGATGGTAGTATTCCGGCAGGATTTCAACGCACAGCTATAATTGGAGTTGAAGGTTCTATTCCGTTGAAAAATAAAACTGTACGACTTATTCAATTAAGTATTGAAGAAGATTCATGCAGAGAAGTTTCAGATATTGGACATACTAGAATTTATCGCACAGACAGATTAGGAATGCCTCTTATTGAAACAGTTACATATCCCGATATGGTAAATCCTGTTGAAGTTATGGAAGCATGTAATTATATTCGTTTCCTAAATCGTAGCACAGGATTAGTTCGTACCGGAATTGGTGCCGGACGACAAGATGTTAATGTTAGCTGCAAAGGTGGAACTCGTGTAGAAATTAAAGGAGTTGCTCACACCAAATGGATACCCGAACTCACGCATAATGAATGTTTTAGGCAATGGTCTTTATTGCAAATTCGCACAATTTTACAATCGAAAAATATTGAAATTGCTAACTGGAAAATAACATCAAAACAGATAGATTATGCACTTTTAGAAACTACCTATAAACCACTATTAGATGCTGAAGAAAATAATCAAAAAATGATTGCTGTAAAATTACCTAATTTTAAAGGAATTTTATCACATTTTACTCAACCCGAAAAAATGTTTGCCGACGAACTTTCGGATAGATTAAAAGTTATTGCATGTTTAGAAAAACCAAATATGGTTCATTCCGAAGAAATTTACCCTATATTCTCTTACGAAGAATGGGAAAAAATTGGAAAAAAATTAGAAATTACCGATGAAGACTCGATGGTTTTATTCTGGGCTGCTGATGATGATATTAAAACCGCTTTAGAAACTATTGAAGAGAGATGTAAAATGGCTTTTGATGGCGTTCCGCCCGAAACCAGAAAGTCATTTGAAAATGGTACAACAATTTTTGAGCGAGTATTGCCTGGTGCCGACAGAATGTACCCTGATACCGACTCAGCACCTATTCCATTAGAAAATGACTACATTGATAATCTAAGAAAAAATTTGCCATCTGAAGTTATTGACAGATATAATAAATTAAAAGAGTGGGGCGTACCTGAAGATACTTATATTTTTATTTTTAAGAAAAATTTATTTCCACTTATCGAAAAAATCATCAAAGAAATTGACATTAATCCTGTATTTATTTGTACACTATTTGGTCATACACAAAAATTTATCGAAGGTCATATTAAACCGGCAAGCGATTTTAGTTATGAAAAAATATATGATATTTTAAAGCATTTAAAACAAGAAAATATCGATTTAGTATTAGCAAAAAAAATACTTCCACATGCTTACGAACATCCTCAAATGGACTTTGAATCGATACTTTCTGTAATAAATTTCAAACGAATTTCAAAAAATGAAATAGTATTAAAAGTGCCATTTTTAAATGAAAAATTTAAACAAATCGGTAACAAACAAGAAGATGAAGCTCGAGTAAAATGGGTTATGGGACAACTAAATTCTATTGCTATAGGAAATATTTCAATGGAAGATTTAGAAAATGAAGTTAGAAAAAACAATTAATCAAGGCAAAAACTAAAAAAATGAGCGAAGATATTTTTCAAGGATATAAAGGAAGTGCATTAGAAGTTTTAAAGAAATTTAATGTTAGAGTATGGGGAGCAGCCAGCGTAAATACATCTCGTGGTAAATTTGAAGGTACTGTTTTGCCACGATCTGAAAACGATGATGAATCGCATATTGTTTTAAAAATTATTACTGGATACAATATTGGTATTGATATTAGTACCATTATTGATATGGTAGAAACCGGCTACAAAAAAGCCAATTATAAAATACCAGAAAAAGAGTTTCCTAACACACCAGGCTTGCCAAAAGTAAAACTTTTAGGAACCGGTGGAACTATAGCATCGCGTTTAGATTATAGGACCGGGGCTGTAATTCCGGCATTTTCACCGGGAGAATTATATGGTGCAGTACCCGAATTAGCTGATATTTGCAATCTTGATACCGAAAAACTTTTTGCAGTATTTAGCGAGAATATGGGACCCGAGCAATACAAAAAATTAGCTATTGCAATAGGTAAAGAGATTGAAAATGGTATTCAAGGAATTGTAATTGGTCATGGCACCGATACACTTTCCCATACCGCAGCAGCTCTTACTTTTATGGTTCAAAATTCGCCTGTGCCAATTATTCTTGTAGGCTCGCAACGTTCATCAGACCGTCCGAGTTCCGATGCAGCTTTAAATCTTATGCACGCTTGCACAGCTGCTGGTCATGGCGATATTGCAGAAGTTTTAGTGTGTATGTTTGGACCTACTTCCGACGAATATGGTTTCTTGCATCGTGGAACTCGCGTTCGTAAAATGCACTCATCATACCGTTCTACTTTCAGAACACTTGGCGATACTCCACTTGCATCGGTTACCCGACAAGGTGTTAAACCAATTAAAGAAATATACAACCACCGACGAAAAGATAGAAATGTAATTATTAAACCATTTTTTGAAGAAAAAGTAACTATTGTTTACTATTATCCTAATATGCAACCCGATATTATCGACTCATTAGTTGATAATGGCTACAAAGGAATTATTATTGCAGGAACTGGCTTAGGACATATAAACAAACCTCTTTATCCGGCTATTAAACGAGCTCAAGAAAAAGGTGTTCACATGTTTATGGCTGTTCAAACTATGTATGGTTTTTGTCACATGTTTGTTTACGACACTGGTCGCGATTTAATGGCTGCCGGTATAATTCCTGCTGCTAATATGCTTCCCGAAACTGCATATATAAAACTTGGTTGGGTATTAGGGCAAACTAACGACCATGAAGAAGTTAAACGCATGATGCTTACACCAATAAATGATGAAACTACCGAAAGAGAGCCTTATAATGGTTATTTGGTTTATCAAGGAGGAGTTCCTGAAGTTGAAGAATTTATTAGAAGAGTGCATAAGTAAGGGTACATGGTAAAGGGTACACGGTGCAAGGTTAAGGAATGTGCTGATGTGATAATGTGGTGATGTGATGATTAAGATTGCTTAGTGAAACTTAGTGTAATTAGTGCCTTAGTGGTGAAAAAAGTTACAAGTTACGAGCAGCTAACCGCTAATAGCTAAATGCTAACAGCTAATAATCTTTTCTGTGATAATCAGTTCATTCTGTATTATCAGTGTTCTATAATTTTTTTAATAATAAAAAATGAGAATTGTAATTCAACGAGTTTCAAAGGCTTCTGTTACAATAAATAAAGATGTTGTAAAATCAATTAAACAAGGTTTGGTTATATTATTAGGTATCGAAAACGGTGATACTTATGATGATTTAAAATGGTTATGCGAAAAAATTGCTAAACTTCGCGTTTTTGACGATAGAAAAGGAGTAATGAATCTTTCTGTTAATGAAATTGGAGGCGAAATCCTTTTAATAAGCCAATTTACACTTCATGCAAGCACTCAAAAAGGTAATCGTCCATCGTATATTCGTGCGGCTCGTCCCGAAATTGCAATACCGCTTTACGAAGAATTTATTTTAAAACTTTCTGCCGAAATCAATAAAACTATTGTTACTGGAGAATTTGGAGCACACATGGATATAGAAATTATTAACGATGGACCTGTTACAATTATTATTGACTCAAAAAATAGAGAATAATAGTAATTTTGTATTTAAAAAATTAATAGAAAAAATTTCAAAAAAATAAATTATGAAATACAAAAAACAGATTATCACGATAATATCTTTGATTTTTGCTGGAATTTTTATTTGGTATTTTTCAAAAATATTTTTTAGCATATTGGTAGCATTAGTTCTGGCATTGTTAGGAACACCTATTGTAAAATTACTCGATAATGTAAAAATTGGGCGATTAAAAATACCCCACACTTTAAATGCTGCTATTACTTTGCTTTTATTAATGTCGGTAGTTTTTACTTTTTTTGTGTTAATAATACCAATTCTTGGTCAGCAAGTAGGTACTTTATCAAAAATTGATGTAAAATCAGTTGAAAATGTATTTCAAGAACCAATAAAATCTATTGAAGCCTCACTTAAAGATTATGGATTAATAGATGATACGAAAAATTTAAATCAAGTAATTTCGGGCGAAACGGTAAAAGTTATTCAAAAAATGAAAATATCCGATTTTTTTTCAAACCTTTTTGGTTACATTTCAAGTATATTAAGTTCTTTGTTTATAATATGCTTTGTAACTTTTTTTGTTCTTCGCGATACAAATATTTTTTATAGATTGCTTTTAGCAATAGTTCCAATTGAGTTTCATTATGAACTTGAGCGTATTACAAATTCTACAAAACGTTTACTTACAAGATATTTCTTAGGCTTAATTTTAGATATTACAATTGTAAGTAGTTTATATACAATATTATTATATTCTTTTGGAGTGAAAAATGCACTACTTATTGGGTTTTTGGGTGGAATTATGAATATTATACCATACATAGGTCCTTTTATTGGAGTATCAATTGGTATATTTCTTGGAGCTGTGAGCGGATTACCAATGGATTACAATACTGAACTAATACCGCTTATAATTAAGATAATGAGTGTATTTCTAACAGTAAATCTTTTAGATGCTTTGGTTATGCAACCAAATATATATGCAAAAAGTGTAAATGCACACCCATTAGAAATATTTTTTGTAATAATAATTGCCGGAACACTTGCCGGAGTTACTGGAATGATATTTGCTATACCAACCTATTCATTTATACGTATTGTTGCCCGAGAGTTTTTTTATAAATACCCTATAGTGCAAAAATTAACTAACTCAATTGACGAAAAATAATACTACAAATTATATATCAATAAAAAAGACTATCCTTTTGAGATAGTCTTTTTTATTTCAAGGATTTTAAATTTTATTAATTTCCTTTTTTCAAACTTTTTTGAGTTTGAACAGCTTTTTCTGTAGTGGTTTTTTTAGCTACAGGAGCTTTAGCACCTTTTTTTGCACCTTTAGCATCAGCAGCAGCTTTAATTGAGTCAGCTTTAGCTGTTTCAATAGCAGCAAGTGAATCTTGAGTAGCTTTAGCAGTAGCTTCAATTTTAGCTAAAGAGTCAGCTGTTGCGATAGCAGCGATTGAATCTTTAGTAGCTTGTTCAGCTTTAGCTTTTTCTTCTTTGCTTGGTCCGCAAGAAATTACTGCGAACATACCAGCAACTAACATAATTGCAAATACTTTTTTCATTTTGTTTTTTTTTGTTATATTATTTACGAGTGCAAAAATAACATAAAAATTCTTAAAAAAAACATTTTTGCAAAAAAAAATTATTTTTTTTTAAAATTTGTTGTTTTATCAAAAAAATCGATATATTTGCATATTAATTAATAAATAGAATTTTTAACTAAAAAAATTAAAATTATGAAAAAACTCGCATTATCAATTACTGCATTAGCAGTTATTTTAGCGGTATCGTTTACAAGTTGTAAAAAAGAAGATACAGGTGCACCTGTAGTAACTATTAAAGGTGCTGCTCTTATTACACTTGATTTAGGAGATACATATCAGGAATTAGGTGCAACTGCTACCGATGAAGAAGATGGTGATATAACTCCAGTTGCAACTGGCACAGTAAATCCTGATCAAGTTGGAGAATATATTATTACTTATAAAGCAACTGATGAAGCTGGTAACGAAGGTACTGCTACTCGTAAAGTTCAAGTTACAGCTGAAAAAATTGCTGGTTCTTATTCAGTTGTTGAAACTGATCAAGCTGGAGGCACGTTTACATATACTCAGGTAGTTGCCTTTTCTCAACAAGGATATAACAAACTTGTTTTCACTGGATTTGGTGGTTATGGAGCTTCTTCAACAACTATTGGTTCAGTTTCTGGGAATACAATTGCCTTAGCAGAAGTGACTTTTACTACTTCTGCTCCAGATCCAGCTGGAAGTAATAGAGTTTATGATATTAGCGGAACAATTGTGAAAGTTAATACATTTTATAATGTAGCTACAATGTCATATAAAGCTGTATTTACGCCTACGGGAGGAGTGCCTCAAGCAGTAACAACTACAACACAAGCATATTCAATTGTAAGATAAAAGAATATATTAAATAAAAAAAGCTGCCTCAAAAGGGCAGTTTTTTTATTTAATATATTTTTGTATTTTTGCTAATAATTAAAATTAAAAAATATTATAAAAACGTAAAAACATGAAAAAAATCGGGTTATCAATTACAGCTATGATAATTA
>CAZRCF010000166.1:0-6832 GCA_964598505.1 uncultured Lentimicrobiaceae bacterium
CGTATTTAATTATGCTGTTTCGGTTGATGTAAGCGATATTAATGGCGAAACTCATCCGTCAACCACAAATGTTTCGGTTGGTTATATATCAATGTTTGCACAGGTTTCGTTGCCCGAAAACATTAATCAATTGGAAACTCCTAATAAATATGATATTCGAACAACTAACCTCAACGGACAATTAGAGCCTACTACAATTTCTGTTACTATTCATAAATTAAAACAACCCGATAGAATATTAAATTCTCGTTTTTGGGCAAAACCCGATAAATTTATTTTGCAGAAAGATGATTTTTATAAATTATTTCCTTACGATGTTTATAACGATGAATTAGAAAAAAAATCGTGGGAAATAGAGGCAAAAATTTTTGATAAAAACTTAAATACTGCAACCGACACTATTTTGGAATTTAACGATATATTAACTTGGAGCGAAGGCTATTATATTATTGAAATTAAAGGTAAAGACAAATATGGCGAAGCTTTCGAAAAATCGCAACTGTTTTCGGTAATAAATTCTAATTCAGCAAACTGCTCAAAATATGAACATTTGCAACTTTATACCGATAAAAACAGCTCCGAACCAGGCAAAAGTGTTCAAATATCGGTTGCAAGTAAACATAATAATGCAAAAGTTTTACTTGAAGTTGATAAAGATGGCAAAATTATTTACAAACAATGGATTACATTAAATTCAAACAAACAAAATATTCAATTCCCAATAACTGCCGAGCATTATGGCACATTAACAATTCATGCAACATTAAATATTAACAACCGAGCATACACAAAGACAACTAATATTTATGTGCCGAAATTTGACACAAAATTAAATGTAACTTTTGAAACGTTTAGAGACAAACTACAACCCGGACAAGAAGAGGAGTGGAAAATTAAAATTAGTGGCGAAAAAGGCGAAAAAATTGCCGCCGAACTACTTGCATCAATGTACGATGCCTCGTTAGATGCTTTTGTGCAAAATTATTGGTCGTTTTATCTAAATAATTATTATTCCAAATCTATTTATTGGGATATTAGCGATGTAAATGGCATTAACAATGCTAATAGTTATTATATTGAAAGGAATAATCTTTACCCTAAAGAAAGAGGTTATGAACACCTTAATTGGTTTGATTATTATATAGGTTATGGTTCATTGTATGAAGGAAACTACAGAAATGGTAGAGGAGGAAAAACTACAAAAACAAGTATTACAAAAGTGAAAATAGTTGATAATAGTTTAGAGGTAAATGAAAAAAGTGTTGAAAAAGAAGAAGCGTTTTTTAATACTGAATCGATTTCTAAAATGCCTTGTAGAACTGCTGAAGGAATAGCAAAAGAGGATAATGACGATTTATATTTAATAGATGAAACTGGTTCAAATGTATCGCAGCCAATACAAATGCGAAGTAATTTTAACGAAACTGCGTTTTTTATGCCACAACTTACTACCGATGCGGAAGGAAATATTGTACTTAAATTTAAAGTTCCCGAATCGCTTACACGTTGGAAAGTTATGGGATTGGCTCACTCAAAAGATTTACGAATAGGTCAATTTACAAAAGAGTTGGTTACACAAAAAGAGTTAATGGTTGTGCCAAATCAACCACGTTTTTTCCGCGAAAACGATAAAATGGATTTTACGGTTAAAATTTCAAATATTTCGGATAAAGACCTTGCAGGTATTGCAAAAGTTGAGTTTTTCGATGCTTTAAATATGAAGCCAATTAACTCAAACTTAGGAATTGTAAATAACGAAATTTCGTTTAACACCAACAAAGGACAAAGCACATCTGTGGCTTGGAATATAAAAATTCCGCAAGGAATTATGGCAATTACATATCGCGTTTCGGCTCGTGCAAATAATTTTTCCGATGGCGAAGAGATGACTTTGCCTGTGCTTACCAATCGTATGCTTGTAACCGAATCGTTGCCATTGCCAATTAATGGAAATCAAACCAAAAATTTTAGTTTTGATAAGTTGAAAAACAATACTTCTACTACTTTAACTAATTTTAAATTTACTTTAGAATTTACTTCAAATCCGGCTTGGTATGCCATTCAGGCGTTGCCTTATTTAATGGAATATCCTTACGAATGTGCCGAGCAGATGTTTAGCCGTTTTTATGCAAATAGTATTGCTACACATATTGCTAATTCGAGTCCGAAAATTAAAGCAGTTTTCGAAAGTTGGAAAATAAATTCACCAGAAGCATTAATATCAAATTTATCAAAAAATCAGGAGTTAAAATCGTTAATGCTTGAGGAAACTCCTTGGGTTTTAGATGCTCAAAACGAAACTGAACAAAAAAAACGTATAGGTTTGCTTTTCGATATTATAAATATGTCGAATCAACTATCATCAACACTCGAAAAATTGCAAAAAATGCAAACTTCAAATGGTGGCTGGCCCTGGTTCGCAGGAATGCCCGATAATCAATACATTACTCAATATATTGTTACTGGTTTTGGTCATCTGAAAAATTTAGGAATTGCAAATATTAAGTCGGATAGCAAAACTTGGAGTATGGTTTCAAATGCTGTTAGATATTTAGATAACAGAATTAGAGAACGTTACGAAGAATTAAAACGCTGGAAAGTTGA
This sequence comes from uncultured Lentimicrobiaceae bacterium, assembly GCA_964598505.1. Lineage (GTDB taxonomy): Bacteria > Bacteroidota > Bacteroidia > Bacteroidales > WCHB1-69 > CAZRCF01. Next base: position 2,605 of record CAZRCF010000166.1, read on the forward strand.
TATGTCGAAAAACCAACTTAGCTCTTTCGATATTCAATATTTATATGCTCGCACATATTTTATTGATGAAATTGAAGTTGAATCGAAAAACAGTGTTGCTTATACCTATTTTTTAAATCAATCGAAAAAATATTGGTTAAACAATAGTATTTATCTTCAAGGATTAATTGCACTTGCAAATTATAGAACAAAAGATAATGAAACAGCTAAAAAAATTATAGCTTCAATAAAAGATAAAGCCTTATATTCGGAAGAAATGGGAATGTATTGGCGCGATAATTCATCGGGATATTATTGGTACGAAGCACCTATTGAAACTCAAGCATTACTAATTGAAGCCTTTGATGTTGTTAATAACGATTTAACTTCGGTAGAAAAGATGAAAATTTGGTTGCTGAAACAAAAACAAACGCAAAATTGGAGTACTACAAAATCGACCGCCGAAGCCTGTTATGCTCTGCTTTTAAGAGGAACAAATCAACTTATCGATGATAAATTGGTAGAAGTTAAAATTGGCAATAAGGTAATCGACCCAAAAAAAATGGATAACGTAAAAGTAGAAGCCGGCACAGGTTACTTTAAAACCGCATGGAATAATACAGAAATTTTACCCGAAATGGCAAATATTTCGGTAACAAAAAGCACCGAAGGTGTTGCTTGGGGCTGCGTTTATTGGCAATATTTCGAGAATTTAGATAAAATTACACCAGCAAAAACGCCTTTAAATATTAAAAAAGAGCTGTTTGTTGTTCGTCAAACCGCAACTGGTGATGTAATTGAGCCAATAAGTGCCAATAGTAAAATAAAAGTTGGCGACAAAATTAAAGTACGTATCGAACTTCGCTCGGATAGAGATATGGAATACGTTCACATGAAAGATATGCGTGCAGCAGCTTTTGAGCCAATTAATGTTTTGTCGGCATATAAATATCAAGATGGACTTGGCTATTACGAAAGCACTCGCGATGCAGCCACAAACTTCTTTTTCGATTATTTACGAAAAGGCACTTACGTGTTTGAATATACTATGTTTGCTACACAAAAAGGTAATTTCTCAAATGGTATAACTACAATTCAATGTATGTACGCACCCGAATTTACATCGCATAGCGAAGGAATTAGGGTTGATGTTGAGTAGTGGGATTTTTTATTTGATTTAACCACAGAGGCACAGAGAACACGGAGATACACGGAGATTGATAAGTCGGGGTGCGACTCAAAGTCGCAACCCGACTATAAACCCCGACTAAAAACAAATCATTTACTCTTTAATGTAGTCTTGTAAATACTTTGCAGTATAACCAATTTTATTTTTCAGAATTGTTTCGGGTGTTCCTTCGGCAACAATAATTCCTCCTTTTTCGCCACCTTCCGGTCCAATATCAATAATCCAATCGGCAACTTTTATTACGTCCATATTATGCTCAATTACAACTACTGTATTTCCTTTTTCAACTAATTTATTTAGCACATTTAAAAGAACGCGAACATCTTCGAAATGCAGCCCTGTTGTAGGTTCATCTAATATATAAAATGTTTTTCCTGTATCTTTTTTCGATAATTCGGAGGCTAATTTAACCCTTTGAGCTTCGCCTCCCGAAAGTGTAGTTGATTGTTGCCCAAGTGTAATATAACCTAAGCCCACTTCTTTAATTGTTCTTATTTTTTGTGTTATTGATGGAATGTTTTCAAAAAAATCTAATGCTTGGTTAATGTTCATTTCCAAAACATCGTTTATCGATTTTCCTTTGTATCTAATTTCTAACGTTTCGCGATTATAGCGTTTTCCGCCACAATCTTCGCAATGAACATACACATCGGGCAAAAAATTCATTTCAATAACCTTTAACCCGCCACCTTTACAGGTTTCGCATCTGCCACCACTTACATTAAACGAGAATCTTCCGGGTTGATAACCTCTGATTTTCGATTCGGGAAGCGATGCAAATAGTTTACGAATATCATCGAAAACACCAATATAAGTAGCCGGATTTGATCGTGGAGTTCTGCCAATGGGAGCCTGATCAATTTCAATTACTTTATCAATATGTTCAATGCCTTCAATTTCAGAATATTCAAGAGGTTTTGTTTCGGCACGATAAAAATAATGGCTCAAAATAGGGTAAAGTGTATCAATTATTAGCGACGATTTACCACTTCCGGAAACTCCTGTAACACAAATAAATTTCCCGATAGGAAATTTTGCATCAATATTTTTCAGGTTATTACCTTTTGCACCATAAATAGTTAAAAATTTATCTAATCCATTACGCCGAGTAGCCGGAATTTCAATACTTTTTTTACCTGAAAGATAATCGCAAGTAGTTGAATTAAAGTTAAATAGTTCTTGAGGTTTTCCATAAGCCATAATTTCGCCACCATTCATACCGGCACCAGGACCAATATCAATAACATAATCGGCAGACATAATCATATCTTTGTCGTGTTCAACTACAATAACTGAATTTCCTGCATCGCGAAGCATCTTTAAAGAATCAATTAAACGGTGGTTATCGCGTTGATGTAGTCCAATACTTGGTTCATCTAAGATATAAAGCACATTTACAAGTTGCGAGCCAATTTGTGTTGCCAATCTAATTCGTTGTGCTTCGCCTCCCGAAAGTGAATATGAAGGTCTGTTGAGAGTTAGATAATCTATTCCAACATCAAGCAAAAATTTAATTCTCGTTTTTATCTCTCTAACTATTTCAAAAGCAATTGCTTGCTGGCGTTCATTGAGGTGTACTTCAATTTTATCAATCCATTCGCTTAAAGCAGAAATATCAAAATTAGCTAAATCGGAAATATTTAAGTTGCCTATTTTAAAATGAAGCGACTCTTTTTTAAGTCGTTTTCCGTCGCACTCAGGACAAACTTTATGAACCATAAATCCATCAACCCATTTTTTAATCGAAGCTGAAGTAGATTCGCTATCTTGCGATTCGATAAAACTAATTATTCCTTGAAATGTCATTGAATAAGTAGAATCACTGCCTAAACTTTCGCGTTTAACTTTAATAACTTCTTCACTGCCATAGAGAATTGTTTTAAGAGCTTCATCGGGCAAATCTTCTATAGGAGTTGTGAGTTCACAGTTATATTTTTCGCAAATAGCTTCAAGTTGTTTAAAAATCCAACTATGTTTATACACTCCAATAGGAGCTAATCCACCATCTTTTATACTTTTTTTTGGGTTTGGAATAATTTTTTCCATTGCAATATCGGTAATAAAACCCAATCCATTGCACGATGGGCAAGCACCGTAAGGCGAATTAAACGAAAACAAATTTGGCTCAGGTTCTTGATACGATATTCCACTTGTAGGACACATTAAATATCTACTGAAATTTCTAACTTTTCCCGAAGTTTCATCTAAAGCCATCATAACTCCTTTGCCGTGTTTCATTGCAAGTTGTAATGATGAAGATATTCTGTTACGTGAGCTTTCGTTGGCATTTGCTTTATCAATAACAACTTCAATATCATGAATTTTATATCTATCGAGTTGCATTCGCATAGTGATTTCGCTAACAACACCATCAACACGAACTTTAATAAATCCTTGTTTGCGAATTTGTTCAAAAAGCTCTCTGTAATGACCTTTTCGCCCTTTAACTAAAGGAGCAAGAATAGTTATATTTTTATCCGGATACTCTTCGAGAATTAAATCAAGAATTTGTTTTTCGGAGTAGCGAATCATTTTTTCGCCGGTTATAAATGAGTATGCATCGGCAACGCGAGCATAAAGCAAGCGTAAAAAATCGTATATTTCGGTAATTGTTCCAACAGTAGAACGAGGGTGTTTGTTTGTGGTTTTTTGTTCAATAGAAATTACAGGACTTAGTCCGCTAATTTTATCAACATCAGGTCGCTCCATATTACCAATAAAATGGCGTGCGTAAGCCGAAAAAGTCTCCATATATCTTCTTTGTCCTTCGGCATAAATTGTATCAAATGCTAACGACGATTTTCCACTTCCGCTAAGTCCGGTAATTACAACAAGTTTATTTCGAGGAATTGTAATATTAATATTTTTCAAGTTATGTTCGCGTGCACCCTCTATAACAAGTTCATTTTCTTGAAAATAAGAATCTTTTGTATTAATTATAATATCTTGGTTTATCTGTTTTTTCATTTAATTTTTATAGAATATTTATCCAAGATTGTGTTTCTTGAAATTTGCTATAAAATTACAAAGATTTTCTCTATTCTTATTAATTTTATTATT
>CAZRCF010000167.1:0-6720 GCA_964598505.1 uncultured Lentimicrobiaceae bacterium
TCCAACTCATATTTTTATTTTCTTGATTAATTGCTTTTGCAATATCGCGATAATAAAGTAGAGGAAAAGCAGTAGAAACAGTTTGCTCAAGGCAGCCATAGGGATAATGTAGTAATTCGCTTAAATCGCGGGAAAACTCAACCATTGGCGATTTACTGACTAATAATTTACTTTTTGCCGAACCTGCAATAAAATCGGCATTAACAGTAAAACTATATGAATTTTCGGTAACTACTCCCGATTCAAAAACTTTAACCAAACCAACTGCCGGTCTGATGGTTATATCAATATCTTCTTTAAATGTTTTGCCTTCGCTAATTGCACTAACAGTAATATTCGATTCGCCAATAATATATTCGGCAGAAATATTAAATTCTACTCTTCGTTCCGAATTTGCAGGAATATTGATAGTTTTCGAACTTTCGCCATTAATTTTTACTGGTCCATTATTAGCTAATTTTACGGTTACATTTATTGCTTTTGTAGTTGTATTGCTAAGTGTAACAGGACATTCAACCACATCGCCGGGACTTAAAAAACGAGGCAGTGCAGTACTAATTACAATTGGGTCGGCTACTTTAATATTAGCTTCGGCACAACCAAACTTTTTATCTTTCCAAGCAACTGCCATTACTCTTAAACTGCCCGAAAACTGAGGTATATCAAACGAATACCTTACTTTACCAGAAGTATTACTAATAATTCCACTCCACAACGAAACCAATTTCACACGTTTATTAGTCATCGGATTAACACGTTTGCTCATATCCAAAGCTAAGTCGCCGCCGAAACTTGAAGTGTAGCGTTTTAATTCGGGAAAAATTCGTGCATATAAATCGAAACTATTTACTTCCAACGCACGTTTTTGATAAAAATAGTCGTAAGGGTCGGGAGTTTTGTAGTTGGTCATTTGTAAAATTCCTTCATCAACAACAGCAATAGTTACTTGCGAACCTGCTTCGGCATTTACTTCAACTGTTTGTTTAATTCGTGATAACGATTGTGTTGGACAAGTGATATTTACAGGAATATTATTTTCTTTTTTCTCAACCACAATTGGTAAAATTCCGTGAGCAACTGTAAGTGGAATTTCGCTACTTGTTAACGAACGAATTGCAGTTGCGGTAACGTACATATTTGGAACATGATTGTTTTTTATTGGTAATTTTAAAACTGCCGATTTATCTTTTGCTTCTAAAATATAAAAATCCATAACATCGTTTCGTTCAACAGTAACAATTAATTTCCCCGAAAAAGGGCATTTAAAAAGCAAATCGGCAGTTTCGCCTACTTTATACGTTTCTTTGTCTTTTTCAATAATAATTTCACCATCTTTATCAACATTAAATGACGAAAATTCAGTATCCGACGAGCCATAAGAGGAAAAAGTACGCGAAACAAAACCATCACCCTGATTACTATAAATACGAAGTTGATATTCTCCCGATTTTAGAGGAGTATAGCTAATATTAGCTTTTCCTTCGGCAAAATTTACGGTTTGATTATATACAATTACTTCGCGTTTATTTGAATTATAGGTATAATTTGTTCCCGAACGCTGAATAATGCTTTCATATTCGTTTCTAATAATTTGAACTTTAGTGGTAGCAGACACAAGTTTTCCATTTCTGTTAACGGCAACCATATTAAATGTATATGGTTGATGTGTTGATATATAGCTATCAAAATATTTAATACCGTAGAAAGTTTTTTGTGTAGCAATTTCAAATGTTGTAACACGATTTACGGGACGACCAGTTTCATCGAAAACAGAAGTGTATATTTTGCCATTTAAAACTCCAATTCCTTCAAAATCGGGCATTGAAAAAAGCTCCGAAGCACGACCATTATCATCGGTTTTTGTTGTTCTAACAATATTTTCAATAGCAATATTGTTTTTTACATTTACGCTAAAATCGTAATCCGAAAATCCTTTTGGCTTTAAAACAGCACGAGTTAAGCTCATTTCATTTTCTACTTTTCTGCCGGTAGCAGGAGTTCCAAAAAGATTGTTTGCATCAACATTTACCAATAATTTTTGGTTTGGTTCTAATTGTTTATCAGAAAGTTGCACTTTTACCGAAATTCTATCAGGCATAAACTCCTCTGTTGAAAATCGATATGAGTTTAACATTATATCATTTCCCGAGTAAACTTCAATGGTATAAGCGCCGGTTAAAGCTGCATCTGGAATTTTAAAAGCAATTTCGGCAGCTCCTTGCTTATTAGTCTCTTTTCTGAACGAAATCATCTGTTTACCATTTGGAGCAATAATTTTATATTTTAAAGGAATATTTGCAGCGGTTTCCCAATCTATTGTTCGAGAAATAGTGTTTATAAAAACCGAATCGCCGGGACGATAAAGTTTTCTGTCGCCGTATATAAATACATCATAATCAATATTATTGGTATATTTTCCGCCCACTTCGTAGCGAGAAGTTTCAATTCGATTATCGTTGAAATATAGAAAGTTAAAATCTTGACCAATTTGTGCTGTAACCATTCCCGGTTCAAAGCCCGGAAACAGTTTATTAATATCTTTTAAAATAATTATTCCTTGTGTATTTGTTGTAGTTGAATAAATTTTTTGATTATTTGTGCTGATAATATCAACCTTAACACCTGCAAGCGGAGTAGATTCTAAAATTGAATTAGCAGCAATAAAAATATCATTCTTGCCTTTTTTAACAATTAAACCAATATCGGAAACCGAAACCATAATTGCATCGCGTAAAAATCTTCGAGAATCGTCTTCTACTTTAACAATATAAAACCCTTTAAATGCTCCACTATTATCAATTTGCTGAAGATTAAGATTTAATAAAAATGTATTCAAATTCTTTGGAAGACTTTTTACATCAACGTTTTTTTCGTAAACCATTTTACCGTAATTCTCATCCATTTGCCACTCATATAGATCGTAATATTCATCGTCCATACTATTTTCATCGTACATATAAGAGTATTGTTTACCATTTCTAATATAGTGCATTATATTGTTTTCAAACACTTTAAAAACAGATACTTTTACTTTTTCAACATTACCGAGGCGAATTCCTAAGTTTTTTTCACCTTTCGACGACATATACAAACTTCCCGGATCGGTAAAAGCAATAAATGGTTTCGATTTTGTAAAAGTAACAGCTTGTTCGTAATCTTTAGTCATTTGTTTGCCGAAAATACCTGTAAGTTTGCTTGAAATTTGAATACTATATGTTTTATTTTCCAGAAAATCTCCTTTTAAATTTATAACATTATCTTGTCCATCAATTTCGAAATCAACTTGAGGTTTTACAGTAATAATATCTTTTAAATTATTGGTTAATATTGGTTGGCTTGTAAATATCCTTACAATACCTTGTCCTTCAGAAAATTCGGGAGTCATACCGGTAATCATTAAATTACCTTTTGATGGAATTTTTGCATCTTTTTCCATAATATATTCCGATTGTTTTGATGAACCGGAACAAGTTATACCCTTATCAATAAATACTTTAGCCTCAATTTCATTTTCGCCAGCACTTGTTGGCGAAGCAAATTCAACAATAATATTATCCGATTCGCCTGCTGTAACTACTCGATGAATAACTTGGTAATTATCAACAATAATTCTTAATTTTTTATCTAATTCGCTTGCTTTAACAGGATAATTAAAACTTAAATTAGCTTGAACCACAACAGTGTTAGCCATTGCTTCGCTAAGCGACCAAAACATTCGCACATTCATTAGCTCTAAATAAGGAGTATGAAATTTTATTGGGTTTTCGGTAACTCCTTTTTTCTCTTTACTAAGTTTTGATAAAAGCGGAGATAGTGTTGCAGTATATTCGGTATTAGCCTGAAATCCTGCTTCGGGCGAAAAAACTAACTCTCTTGCCGATTTCCATTGAAAACGTCCTCGCACTGATGGCGAAAAATTCAAATATTGAGTTGTATCCCAAACATTTAAAAGGCTTTCGGTTGATAAATCGTAATTAAATTTAAAAACTAAATTTTGTTGCCTATCTACCTGACCGTTAAAATTCATTTCAGAAACAACAATTTTGTTTGTTTTGCAGCCAAAAATAAGCAATATTATGCCTATAAGTGCTATTAATATGTATTTTTTCATACGTATGGTGTTTATTTATTTTATTGTCGTATGGAACTCGCCAATAATAATTCACTTAAGTGAAACATTTTTGAAGGCTCGTTTCATAACTATAATATTTTGTAACAAATATACATAATTATTTGTGGTTTTAAATATTTATATAAAATTTGACAAATTAATTTTTATCTGATTATTTCTTAAATACTTATAAAAACAAACATGTACGTTTAAATACACTAATCATGACATTATTTAAAAATATTATTTGAGATTTTAAATGTTGATTAAACTAATAATTAAACACAGAGATACGGAGAACACAAAGATACTCGGAAAAATATTTTACTGATTAGCTCCTCTGTGAAACTCTGTGTACTCTGCGTCTCCGTGGTGAGTTTTTTTAATATTCTACAAGTTTTTTAATTATAAAACACTACCCAATTCTCTTACTCCTTAATCGTAACGAATTTAAAACAACAATAACATCGGATAAAGCCATTGAAAAGGCTGCTATCATTGGGTTTAAAAAGCCTGAAGCTGCAATTGGTATTGCCAGCACATTGTAAAAAAATGCCCAAAAAAGATTTTGTTTAATTATTTGCACAGTATTTCTACTTATACCAAAGGCTTTGGTTAGCAAACTCAAATTGCCATTTAACAAAATAACTTGTGCCGATTTAATTGCTATTTGATTAGCATTGCTCAGCGAAATACCTACAAAAGCCTTAGCTAAAGCCGGAGCATCATTTACACCATCGCCAACCATTGCAACTTTTCCTTTGCATGCAATTTCATCAATTATCAATAGTTTTTCGGAAGGAAGTTTTTCGGAATAAACTATATCAATTCCCAATTTTAATGCAACGTTTTCGCATTTTTCTTTTCTGTCGCCACTTAAAATAATTGGTTGTATTCCTCTGTTTTTAAAATAGTTTATAGTTTCGGCGGCGTGTTCTTTTATATTATCTTCAATATCTAAAGTAGCTATTAACTTATCGTTTTCGAGTAAATATATTGCATGATTTAACTCTTTGGTAAGATGTTTGGCGATTTTATATGAACCTACCGAATATTTATTGCCATTTTTATCGGAAGCCGAAATTCCAATTCCTTTATCTTCAACAATATCATATAAATCAATTAATTCGCTATCAGCCAATTCGGTAACAATTGATTTTGCAATTGGATGTGGCGAATGTTTTTCAATTGATAGCAAAATTGATTTAATTTCGTCTAAAGGTTTTTCGTAGTTGGTAATTTGTTTAATTTTAAATTTTCCATCGGTAAGTGTACCGGTTTTATCGAAAATAATATATTTAATTGCATCAAATTTCTGTATTGTACTTGCACCTTTTATTAAAATACCATTTTTTGCAACCCGCCCCACTCCTACTACTACTGCAGTTGGAATAGCCAAACCCAAAGCACAAGGGCAAGCAATTACCAAAACTGCAATGCTTCTTAAAAATGATTCTTTTAGCTCAACATCGGCAACCCAAAACGATACTGCAAAAGTTAATAATGCTATTGCAACCACTACAGGAACAAATACTGCACTAATTTTATCGGCAAGATTTTGCAATTGTGGTTTGTCTTGTTGAGCATTTTTAACCAATTCAATAATTTGAGCTAAAACGGTTTCATCGCCTGTAGCAGTAGCTTTAATTATAATTCTTCCCGAAAGTACTACAGTTCCACCAACTACTTTATCGCCTATTTTTTTATCCACAGGAATACTTTCACCCGATAACATCGATTCGTCGATTGTAGCAAAACCATCAATAATAATGCTATCCGTAGGAATATTCTCACCACTTTGAACAAGCAAAAGATTATTTACATTAATTTCTTCGGAATCAACTTCTTCAATATATTCATCGGCTAAGTTGAAATTTATAATTCTTTTTGCTTTTACTTTTTGCATTTTCACCAATTCGTCAATTGCTGATGTAGTCTTCTTTACAGAGCGATGTTCAATTAAATTTCCTAATAAAATAAGTGTAATAATGGTTGCCGAAGTTTCGTAAAACTGATAATTATGACCTAAATTAAGCACAGTTCCAATAAAACTATAAACAAATGCAGCAATAACACCCAACATTACAAGAACATCCATATTTGGAACTCCAGAAAGTAAAGAATTTACGGCACTTCTGCCAAATTGTATAATGCCAATTGCTAAAACAGGCAAAACCAAAATTAACTGAAAAATTGGCTGATGAAACAGATGATAAGGCAAAAACATACCCAATAAAAGAGGGATTGTAAAAACCAATGCTGCAATAAATTTTAGTTCTAATGTAAACCAACCTTTTTTATAATCTTTTTCAATTGATTTTCCAGTTACATAATATCCCAACGATTTAATTTTATCAATTGCGATATCAACTTCAGCCTGATTATTGGCTTCAAACTTTACTTCCGATGTTGTAAAATTTACATAAACCTTTTGTAAATCAAGTTTATCCAACTGTTTTTTAATACCTAATGCACAGTTAGTGCAATTCATTCCCTCAACTTTAAGTTCTGTTTTCATACGTTCATTTTCTATTAATTATTTATTTGTCGTATGGAACTCGCTAATTATTATTCTCTTGGGTTAAACATTGTTTAATGCTCGTTTCATA
>CAZRCF010000168.1:0-4238 GCA_964598505.1 uncultured Lentimicrobiaceae bacterium
GTAATTATACATGGTTCTGTTCCAACAGTATATGAAACTAAAGAACTATCAATTATTCCTAAAGGGTTGAAAAAATTATCTAATACACCATTGCCCGACCAAACCCCTCCGGTAGTGGCATTTATAGCTAAAAGATTATTCAAGTCAATTGCTGGTGTATTCTGACATAAAGGTTGAGGAACAACCCATGTTGATATTGCAGATTCAATTATAAAAACTATACTGGTTTGCGAACCCGTACACGGAGGTGTTCCAACATTATATGAGATAGTAATATTACCTGAATACAATGAAGGATTAAAAGTACTTCCTTGTACGCCATTAATTGTCCATGTTCCACCGGTTATAGCTGTTGGATATAATAGTGTATTCAAATCTATTGTAGGACTATTTTGGCAAATTGTGTCTGGTGCTGCCCAAAAAGCATTTAATGAATCTACAACTTCAATATCATGTGATTCAGAAGTTGCACACAGTAGATTACTATGAGTATAGACTACCTGATAAGAACCGGTATTTGTTGGATTAAACATATTAGAATTAGAAGCTCCCCACGACCAGTTACCACCTATTAATCCGGTTGGTAATATTAAACTATTTAAGTCAATAGGAAGTTGATTAATACAAATTGGCAATGCAGGTTCTACCCAATCTGTACTAAATTCATTTATAACTCGAATAGTATGTGTTTCAGACATTTGACAAGGAGTAACACCTACTGTATATGTTATATTATAAATTCCATTTAATCCCGAAGGATTAAAAACACTACCGGTAATCCCTGTACCAGACCATGTACCACCTGTTAATCCATGTACTGAATCATTTAAGTTAATAGAATCTGAAAAATCGCAGACAATATTTGGTGAATTCCAAGCTGCGTTATTAAAAATTGGTGCATGGCAACCGTTGTTATAATATGATGCATCTCCATTAATAGCAAAGTTAACTCCTGCACCATTTTCTGCTGCATTTAATCCCGATGTATTAACTAAAAGCGATTTATTATAAGTAACCATATCATTACAACCAGTAGGAACATGAGTTAATTGTAATGTTTTTAACACAGAACCTGTAGTGCCATAATTATCAAAATGCCCATTTGTATTTCCAGCAGTTTGAAACACAATATACAAAGTATCTGTAAGATTTGCAAAACTAGTTAATGTTGGATCAAAATCAGTACTAGTGAAAATAATAACTCTTTTATTTGCAGGTATAATTCCGCCAATAGGCTCAATTAATCTTCCGCAAGAGGTAATCGAGGCGTTTAATGTAGCAACCTTAGCAGCTACTGCGCCATAAGGTGCCCAACCAAGAAAATTATTATAATTATTTGGAGATTTTCCAAGTAACATCCCACTATTTCCAGAGTTACCGTCAATTCTTATATCGTTTATATTAATTGGTGTAGAGCCAATTTTTATTCTAATTATCTCGTTTTTGCCTTCGTTTAAAGGGTTTCCACCATCGCAAGCATCAACTAAAATACTTTCAATTTGTAAACATTGACTATATATTTTTGAATTAGTGAAAAACAAAAAACTAATTATTAATAAAATCAATAAATTTAAGCTATTGATTTTAATTCTATTTAGTAAATTTTTAATTTTTTCCATATTATTTTATTTTACATAACTAAGCCATTATACAAAAGTATAACAAATATTTTGAATAATTTACATTTAAGTTAAAAAATATTAAAAAATCAAATATTTTATTATCAATAATTAACGTATAATTTTATATGCAAATGGCTAATATCAAGCGTTTTGAAATATTTTTTTTTATTTAGAATTATTGTTAATTTTTATGGCAAATCGTTAGGTTTTGAAAACATTGGATTTGTTAAAAATTCAATATCAGTAAGAGTTAGAAGAAATGCTTTTAAATCAGCTTTTTCTGATGGCGTTAGCAATGCTCCACCTTGATTTATTTTATGCATTAACGAACTTACATTTGGCGATTGAACTAACCCATTGCTATAAAAACCAATGACTTGGTCTAATGTAACAAATCTACCATCATGCATATATGGAGCAGTTTTTTCAATATTTCGTAACGAAGGAGCTCGATACGATCCTTTATCTAAAGAATTGCCTGTTACAGCAAATCTATCTCGCAAATCGTTAAAAACAGTATCTTTTCCGTTATTATAATATTGATTTGTAGTAAATAAAACATTTCCACCACCACCATGACAGTGAAAACAATCGGCTCCTTCTTCGGTTGTAAATAGAATATAACCACTTAGTTCCGAATCGGTAAGTTGCTCAATTCCTTTTAAATATCTATCAAATTTTGAATTTCCGCTAACTAATGTTCGTATAAATTGAGAAATAGCTTTTGATATTCTATCAATGGTTATTTCAGATGTGCCAAAAGCTGCTTTAAACATTGGAGGGTAAATTGAAATTGAAGCAATAGCTTCAACACTACGTTCTACTGTACTATTCATCTCGTGAGGTGCAATAATTCCCATTGCTACAATATCTTCTAATTTGCGGCGTACGGGGTTTGGATTACTGTTATGTATTAATCCATTCCAAAAATATCCTTCGTTGTTAAAGACAATGTTTTGTAAAGGTAACATAACATGAGGGGTGCGAATTCCGGTTACACCATAAGGGAATCCATTTGTATATTTTTGATGATTAACTCCACATTCAAAAGCATTCTCTTGCAAATGGCATGTTCCACAACTCATTAACGAATCGGTATTTGTACCTAAATATCCTCTTAAACGCCCATCGTAAAATAGGTATCTACCTAATTTAATACCTTCAACTGTTAAGGGATTGTCTTCAGGAATATTTAGGGTTGTAGGGAAAAAACTTGGAATTTCTAATTTATAAGGTATGTTTTGTAATGGAATTTCGGTTATTACTTCCTCTTTTTTGCATGAAAAAATTAAAATATTGCAAAACAAAATTACAATAAAACACCAAAATGATATTTTTTTAATTGTGATTATTTTTTTCATATTTCAACAAATAAATAAATTTTAAACTTAAAACATTAACTTTGCAAAGATAATTATTAATGGTTAATTGTAAATGGTTAATTGTTAATTTTTGTAGATATAATATTACGGTTTTTTTGCCAAAATAAAAATGGCAAAAAATTGCTGGTTATGTTTTATTTTGCTTAATAAACTAATTAATAAAAAATATGAAATTCAATATAGGCGATAAAGTTAAGTTTTTAAATGAATTGGGAGGTGGAGTAGTTACAAAAATTATTTCACCAACGATGGTTTCGGTAGCTATTGAAGATGGTTTTGATATGCCAATAATGACTAATGAATTGATTTTAGCTAATGTTTCCGATTCTGCCGGAAAAATGTTTAATGCTGATTTTTCAAAAACAAATGAGTTAGATTTTGATACTAAATCAGACGAAGAAATTGACTATCAAAACAATGATTTTGAACGCGAATCACTATTAAATAAGTTTTCAAGTGTTCGTAAAGACCCTTTGGGTATATATTTAAGCTACGTTCCTCACGATCAAGTGTGGCTGCTTAAAGATAATGTTGATTTGTATTTAATAAATAATACATCTTACGAGGTGTTATATAACTTCTATTTATCACCAGAAGAAAATATTTGCAACGGCAAAGATTACGGTTCGATAAGTGCAAATTCAAAAATGTATATTGATACTATTACACGCGAAGATATTGGTAAATGGATAAAAGGCGTTGTTCAAGTTATGTTTCATGCCGAAAAGGATACAAGAGTTATTCAACCATTAAACGCTCAATTTTCAATAAAAGCTTCACGTTTTTTTAATAAAGACAGCTATATAGTTTCATCTTTTATTGAAGAAAAATCTGTTTTAATAAATTTAGGAACTATATCCGATTCGCCTCAAATACATAGAGAAATTGTAAATAAATACAACGAATTGTCAATTGCCGAAACAACAATCAGAAACAATGTAAAAGATTCTTCAATCTTAGAAAAATTTATGGTAGATTCCGATTCGGCTGAAATTGATTTACATATCGAATCTTTAGTTGACAATCCTCAAGATATTGATGCAGTTCAAATGCTGCTAATTCAAACATCTAACTTTAATCGCTATTTAGAAGAAGCCATAAAACTAAAATTGAAAAAAATTATTTTTATTCATGGAGTTGGTGTTGGTAGGTTGAAAAATGAAATCAAAAAAATATTAGATCAATATTCAAATATTCATTATTTTGATGCATCTATGAGTAAATATGGCGTTGG
>CAZRCF010000168.1:4338-6691 GCA_964598505.1 uncultured Lentimicrobiaceae bacterium
TTTAAGAAATAATCTTCAATAATTAGATAAAAAAGTGTAATTTTGCATTGTAACAACGGGTGGGTCTGTCGCTGTTTTACGAGAGTAGGAGAGAGGAAAGTCCGGACAATACAGAGCGCCATACTTCCTAACAGGAAGGAACTGCGAATGGGAGGTTGCAGTTACAGCAAGTGCCACAGAAAATTACCGCCTCAATAGCAATATTGTGGTAAGGGTGAAAATGTGAGGTAAGAGCTCACAATTAGTTTATGCGAATAAGCTAATGGGTAAACCTTATGGATTGAAAGACCAAATAAACCGAGGCTTGAGGGTTGCTCGCCCAATCTTGGTGGGTAGGTCGTTTGAGATGTGTGGCAACATACATACTAGATAAATGACAGATGTTATACTTTTTTAGTATAATACAGAATCCGGCTTATAAATTCGTTGTTACAAATCCTCCCTTTTTAAAAACTTTATAATTTTCTACTTGAAACAAACGACTTAACAACCTGTAATATACAAACAAATTAATTCAAGTGCCTTTTTATAATATTATCAGTTTTTTATCGTTTTTTTTTTACAAGCGAATCATTTTGTTAAGTTATCAAACACTGTTTGTTGATAAAACAATAATTAAACAATAATTCAAACATATTAATTTGTTTAATTTTAACCGAAAAATATAAAAATTAATTATGACAAGAAAATCTTTATATAAACTTATATTTTTAAATATTTGTTTTTTTGCTGCAAATTTATCGGCACAAAAAACATCTATTTATAATAAACCAGAAGAGTATTATTTAAAAGGAATTGAATTATTGCAGAAAGAAAAATTTGGTGCGGCTCAACATCAATTTTTAAAAGTAATAGAATTTAATGCAACTTATTTAAATGAAATATATTCAAATTCGAGGTATTATAATGGAATTTGTGCATTAAATTTAATGCATAGTAATACCGAAAAAATATTATTAGATTTTATAAATGATTTTCCACAGCACTCAAAAATAACATCAGCTCATTTTTACTTGGGACGATATTACTTTTTGGTAAAAAGCTATAAAAAATGTTTAGATCAGTTAAAAGTTATTGATTCTTACTATCTTAATTTCGAGGATAGAAATGAATATAAATATAGAAAAGGTTATTGCTTATTTGTTGATAGTAATTATAGCGAAGCTAAAAAGAATTTTAATGATGTAAAAAACAGTGAATCAAAGTTTAAAGTGCCTTCAATATATTATTATTCACATATTGCTTATATTGAGAAAAACTATGAAACAGCACGTATTGGTTTTGAATCGATAAAAGATGATGAGAATTTTAATCCAATTATACCTTTTTATATAATTCAAATATATTATTTGCAAGGAAAATATGATAAAATTTTAGAATTGGGACCTGATTTACTAGAAAAATCATCTGAAAAAAGAAAGCCAGACATTATAAGATTAATAGGAGAAGCCTATTACAATACAAACCAATACAAAGAATCAATACCATATTTTGAACAATATATTGATAAATTAAAAAATTCTGCAAATCGAACAGATTATTTTGAACTAGGTTATGCATCATATAAAGCTAAAGTATTTAATAAAGCAATTAAATATTTTAATGAAATATCAAACGAAAAAGATTCGTTATCGCAAATTGCTTTGTATTTAATTGCCGATTGCTATCTTAAACAAAATGAAAAACAATTTGCTGCAAATGCTTTTTACGAAGCATATAAACTTGATTTTTTGCCTAATTTAAAAGAAAATTCATTATATAATTATGCCAAACTGCAATACGAAACTTCTAATAATCCTTTTCAAAATGCAATTACTTCATTTGAATTATATGCAAATACATACCCAAATTCGACAAAATTAGATGAAGTAAATAACTATCTAGTAACTATTTACGAAACAACAAAAAATTATAGAGCAGCAATAATTTCGTTAGATAAAATTAAAAATAAAAATTCAAAACTTTTAACTTCATATCAACGAATGACTCATTATAGAGCATTAGAACTATTTAACGATGATAATTACTCTCAAGCTATTGAATTATTTAAAACTTCATTAAAATACGAATATAATAAATCAATTACTGCAGCAAATTATTATTGGTTAGGCGAGTCGTATTTTAGGTTAAATAATTATGATTTAAGTATTACCACTTTAAACAAATTTTTAACTCTACCAGGTGTATTTGGAACAAAAGATTTGGTAATGGCTCATTATACTTCAGGTTATGCTTGGTTTAAACAAAAAAAATATTCAAATGCTTTAACTTCATTTCGTAAAGCTATTGATAATAGCAAACTTATTGCAAATAAAAAAATTATAAGTGATGCTTATAATCGCATTGCCGATTG
>CAZRCF010000169.1:0-6612 GCA_964598505.1 uncultured Lentimicrobiaceae bacterium
GAATTAAAAAAAATTATGCAATGGTAATTCAAGATGGACGTAAAGCATTTATAAATCAAGAAGGAAAAGAAGTTACAATATCAAAATAATTTGTATTTACAGATAGTAAAAATTGCGAGAATATTCGTTTTTTATGGCAAGCACTAATTATTATTTTTTTGTTCCTGTATCAATATACCAAGTTTATAAAAGTTGAAAAACTTTAAATTGATATAACCTTTGATTAATAAACTTTTTAATATAGGCTTCGTTATTACAAAAAGAAAATTGATAACACCGGTTAATTTATTAGTATATATTTTTTTATAGAATTTTAGAATTTTAACATCATTTACAAATCCATCTTTATTATCAATTATTTTTAGCAATTGTGTTAAGTTTTTTATACCAATTTCTGTTTTTTCTAAAAAAACTTTATTGTCTTCAATATCTGCATTAAGTATTGGATTATCAATATGTTTAATACTAATTCCATTTTCTTTTAAATTAAACCCAAAAAGAGTGTCTTCGTGTCCATATTTATTAATTCTTTCATCGAATTTATTTTTTTCAAATATATAACGAGAAATTAAAAAATTATTTGTCATAAAAGAGTTATATGGGGATATTTCACGAATTTTATATGGTTGGCTTTCAATATTTTTTCCGTATTTCCAACTTAGCATTTTATTTCTTTTAGGGCGTTTTTCATCATAAATTCTTCCGCCACAAACAACTTCAAAATTGTTGTTTTTTATACTATCAATATATTTTAAAACAAAATCAGATGATATAATTAAAGAGTCGCAATCGAGAAAAAGAAAATTGTCGAATTTTGCATATTTTAAAAACAAATTTCTAATTTTCGATCTGCCAATGTTTTTATCTAACTTAATATAAATGTGTTTATTGCATGATTCTTCATTCATTTTTTTATAGTTATCGGCAGAACAATCGTCAATTAATACAATTTCATAAGGAATACTAAGTTTTTCGGCTTGCAGAGCTAATTCTTCAACTAAAGGAGTAACATTAAAATTAAATATTGGAATGCAAATTGATAACATTTTAATTTATTTAGTTGTTTTTTTAGTAATCTGTGAACTGTAATCAGTAATCAGTAATCAGTATTTTTTATCCGTTAGCTTTTAGCTTCTTTTTACAGTTTGTCTATGCTCAGTGTAATACTTTTTTTACTTTTTGCTTTTTTCACCACTAAGGCACTCAGGACACTAAGCCTCACTAAGCAAACTCCATCATCACATTAGCATATCATCACATTATCACATCACCACATCACTTCCCACTTTTTACTTTTTCCTTTTTCCTTTTTACTTCCTATTCTTCAACAGTTTTTATTTCAGTTTCGGGTACTGATTCGGTTTCTTCTTTAGCTTTTTTAGCATAAGTGTGGCAGTTCCAGTTTCGTTTAATTTTTTGCTTTGGTTTTTTAGGAAATCGAGCTCTTAGGCTTTTAAATCTTTCATCCGGCATTACTCTTTCAAAAAATTTACCATATATTGGAGTTGCTGTTTTACAGCCTTCGCCAAGTTCCATAGTTCTAAAGTGAATAAAACGATCGTCGCAGCCAACCCAAACACCTGCAACAAGATTAGGCGTTACACCAATAAACCAACCATCAGAATGTTGCGATGAGGTTCCTGTTTTTCCACCAAAATCGGTATTCCAATCAAATATTTTATGTTCCCACAAAGCACCGGTAGTTCCACCGGGTTCGGTTAATCCACCCAGGAAAAGTTGAGTCATTAAAAATGCAGCTTCGTAACTTAAAACTCTCTCCTTTTTGGGTTTATATTCATAAATAATTTTCCCTTTTCTATCGGTAATTTTTGTAACTAAAACAGGGTCAGCTTTGTAGCCTTCGTTTACAAAAGGACAATATGCAGCAACTAATTCATATAAAGAAACATCACTTGAACCTAAACAAATTGATGGCACATCAGCTAAATCGGAAGTAATTCCCATTTTGTGAGCAAAAGCGATAACATTTTTCCATCCAAGTTCTTGTGATAGTTGAACAGAAACTGAGTTTATTGAATTTGCGAAAGCGTTTTTTAATGTAATTGTGCTACCCGAAAAAGTTCCTTCTGCATTTCGTGGAGTCCATGATTTTTTTACACCTTTTTCAACGTAATTTACGGTAATGGGTTTATCATCAATAAAATCGCATGGTCCCTTTCCACTTTCAAAAGCAGCAGCATAAACAAATGCTTTAAATGTTGAGCCCGGCTGACGTTTAAACTGCCGAACATGGTCGTATTTGAAATATTTAAAATCGGAACCACCAACCCATGCTTTTACATAACCTGTATGCGGATCCATAGCCATAAATCCTGCTTGCAATAAGTGTTTAAAGTATCGTATTGAGTCCATCGTACTAAAAGTTGTATCTTTATCGCCTCGCCATGTAAATACTGTCATTCTGCGTTTTTTAGTTAAGTAGTAATCAATAGAATCTTTATTTCCATTATATTTTTTTACTAAATAACTATATTGCTTTGTTTTTTTAGCTTCGTTTTCTAAAAAATTTGGAATCTCTTCTTTTAAACTATTTTGCCATGGATTTTCACCTTGCCAATGGTTAAAAAATCTTTTTTGTAAGCTTTTCATGTGCTCCTGTGTGGCTTCTTCGGCATATTGTTGTAATCGGCTATCAAGAGTTGTATATATTTTTAAGCCATCGCCATACAAATCAATATTATTATCTTTAAGCCATTTTTTTAGATAATTTGCAACCGATTGGCGGAAATATATTGCTTGTCCATCGTAATTATCTTCTACATTATAATCTAAATTAATTGATAGTTTGCTTAGCGAATCGGCTTGTTTAGTTGTAATTACATTGAATTTTACTAATTGATTAAAAACTGTATTTCTACGTTTTAATGAATTTTTTGGATTTTGAACTGGATTGTAATATGTGGGTGCTTTTAACAATCCAACCAAAACTGCACTTTCCTGAATGGTTAAATCAGAAGGTTTTTTATTAAAGTATGTTTTGGCAGCAGTTTTAATACCAAAAGTATTGTTACCAAAATCAACGGTGTTCAGATACATTAATAGTATTTCATCTTTGTTGTATAGAAACTCAATTTTTACTGATGCAACAATTTCTTTAACTTTTGAAATAAAAGTTTTTATATATGGAATATAGCCAAGTAAACCGTGAGAATCTTTTGCTCGGGTTTTGTACATATTTTTAACCAATTGTTGTGTAATTGTACTACCACCACGTTTTTCGCCTTTAAACATAGACCAAAAAATAGCCATAGTAGCTTTTACATCAAGTCCGTGGTGCTTATAAAAACGCACATCTTCGGTAGTAAGCAATACTTTTGTGAAAATTGGTGTTACTTCGTTCAGTTTTACCGGAACTCTGTTTTCGTTAAAAAACTTACCAATTAATTTACCATCGGCAGAGTATAACTCCGAAGCAGTATTTTGCTCAGGATTATATATTTCGCTAATATGCGGTGTGCGACCAAAAAGCCACAAAAAATTTATATCAACTAAAAATGCAAAAACAAAAATGCAAATTAAAATATTTAAAAGTGCTTTAGGTATTTTGTAGTACCATGGAAGACCTTTTAAACGAAATATTTTTAAAAAAATACGAAAATAACCCCACAAAAATTTAATAATTTCTTTTAATTTTATTAGAATTTCTTTTGATTTTGATAGAATCTTTGATAAAACAATTTTATAATCCACTTTTTTTATAATTAATTAGTTTGCAAATTTAGTTACTTTACATATTAAATAAAAATAATTTGTTTTAAAATTTGCTAATTAAAATAGTAAATGGTAATTGGTGCTTTATTAATAGTTTAATATAAAAAATAGCATGTACTGAAAAATACTTTAAATGCTTATTTATGCTATGAATTAAATATTAATAAAAAGAAACACCGAACATTTTGCTCGGTGTTTCTTTGTACTTAAACTAATTACAAATAATTATGACCTCATCATAAGAATCATTACAAGGACTATTCGAAATCGTCCATCTTAGTGTATAAGTTCCAATATATTGCGTTTCAAACAAAGCTCCAGGATCATTTGGTGAAGTTATAGTGCAAGTTGGACCAGAAGTTTTTGTCCAAACTCCTGTTCCCACACTAGGAGTATTTGCATTGAGTCCAACTGCCCATTGGGGTTCACCACCGGATAAATTAATATCTGAACCTGCATTAGCAGTAGTAGGATTCCAATGAAGATGGTGATTAACAGTATTAGAGTTTACTGCAGTACATACTCCACTTTTAACTTGCGATTTTACATACAAGTAGCTATCATTAGCTCCATTACTAGTCCAATTCCAAGTACCAGTAAGAGATGGGTCATCAGTCCAATTTGAACCATCCCTGCTCCATAGGAAATTTTGGGTACCGGAATATCCGCTTGCAGTATAAGTTATATTACTACCAACACAAACAGTACTACCTGAACCTGGGTTAGCAGAAATAGTACCAGCAACTGGAGCTGGGTTAACTGTAGCAGTTACAGCTCTACGTGTACTACTAACACAGCCAGTAGTAGTAACCCTTGATTCGGCATAATATGTGGTTGTACTTGATATATTTGGTGTATTAAATGAAGTAGTTCCTATACCACCACTTAAAACAAGACCACCAGTAGGATTAGCATACCAATCAATAGTAGTTTGAAAAGGCACATCAGTTACTCCAATATTTACTGATCCTGTACCACAACGTATTCCATTCAATGCTGTTGTTAAAGCAGGAATTGTATTAACTGTTGCAGTTACTGATGTTCTTGTTCCTGTTGTACAACTA
The DNA here is from genome assembly GCA_964598505.1 of uncultured Lentimicrobiaceae bacterium. Taxonomy (GTDB): domain Bacteria; phylum Bacteroidota; class Bacteroidia; order Bacteroidales; family WCHB1-69; genus CAZRCF01. The sequence goes on from CAZRCF010000169.1 coordinate 4,797, forward strand.
TTTGCAGTTGCATCAACATAATATGTTCTATTAGCCGGAATAATTGGTGTTGTATAAGTTGTTCCTGTTCCTAAAAAATCCGAGGGATAGGTAGAGTTTATATGAGAATACCAATTGATAGTTCCTGCCGATGCTGTTGCTCCTAAAACTACAGTACCTGAACCACAACGAGAGTTTGGTGTTGTTCCTGTTATTGTTGGTATTGCATTTATTGTTACTGTTTTGGTTGCTGTATTTACACATCCGCCTGTTGTTGTTACAGAATATGTTATTACTGATGTTCCTGCACTTACGCCTGTTACCAATCCTGATGATGAATTTACTGTTGCACGAGCCGGTGTGGCACTTGTCCATGTTCCGCCTGCGGTGGTACTTGTCCATGTATCAGTTTTACCAATACATAATGGTGTTGTACCTGATATTGTTTGTGCTATTGGTGCTGTTATTGTTACAGTTTTTGTTGCTGTATTTACACAACCACCTGTTGTTGTTACCGAATATGTTATTACTGATGTTCCTGCACTTACGCCTGTTACAACTCCGGTAGATGAGTTTACTGTTGCACGGGTTGGTGTGGCACTTGTCCATGTTCCGCCTGCGGTGGTACTTGTCCATGTATCAGTTCCACCAATACATAAAGGTGTTGTTCCTGTTATTGTTTGTGGTACTCCACCAGTAATTGTTACAGTTTTGGTTGCAGTATTTACACAACCACCTGTTGTTGTTACCGAATATGTTATTACTGATGTGCCTGAACTTACTCCCGTTACCAATCCTGATGATGAATTTATAGTTGCTACTGCCGGTGTGGCACTTGTCCATGTTCCACCTGCTGTGGTACTTGTCCAAGTATCAGTTCCACCAACACATAATGGGGTTGTTCCAGCTATCTCTTGTGATATTGGTGATGTTACAGTTATTGTTCCTGTTGCTGTTACTGTTCCACAACCACCTGTTAAGGTAACTGTATAAGTAAATGGACTGCCTGTTGTTGTATTTGGACTTCCACTTATGGTTACTACATTTGCTGCCCAACTTCCTGAAACACCACTTGGCAAACCACTAAATGTTGCTCCTGTAGCTCTTGTGGTAGCGTAAGTTATTGGTGTTATAGCTGTGTTGATACATACTGTTTGTGCATTAGTTCCTGCTGCTGATGTTAAGGATATTGTATTGTTTGGAGTTACAGTTATTGTCCCTGTTGATGTTACTGTTCCACAACCACCTGTTAAAGTAACTGTATAAGTAAATGGACTTCCTGTTGTTGTACTTGGACTTCCACTTATGGTTACTACATTTGCTGCCCAACTTCCTGAAACACCACTTGGCAAACCACTAAATGTTGCTCCTGTAGCTCTTGTGGTAGCGTAAGTTATTGGTGTTATAGCTGTGTTGATACATACTGTTTGTGCATTAGTTCCTGCTGCTGATGTTAAGGTTATTGTATTGTTTGGAGTAAAAGTAATATCCACATTATCGCTTGAAGCAACACAAGGAGGATTTGAAATTGTCCAACGTAATGTATATGTATTTCCAGTAATACCTGTAAAAGTTGAATTATAAGCCGAACTATCGTTAAAAGAACCACCAACACCACTCATTATTGTCCATTGTCCTGTGCCAATAGTTGGTTGGTTACCTGCAAGCGTTGCAGTTGTTCCGCACAATGATTGATCGGAGCCGGCTAATGCTGTAGTAGGTGAACAGCCAATTAAACAATCCCAGCTTGTACCTTTGTATACACAAACATTATTTTGTGTAGTATTGAAAATAATTAAACCTAAAGCTGGTGTTGCTATAGCATACATTTCACCAT
>CAZRCF010000170.1:0-6596 GCA_964598505.1 uncultured Lentimicrobiaceae bacterium
TTTCAAATATTTTAAAGTTAAATTCAATATTATCTTTTTGCGACCGCGCACTTTGGATAGCAAATTCAATAACCATTTTTTTATCTTGAGGTTGAATATCTTTATATATATCAGTATTTATTTCATTTATTTGCTTTGAATCTGCTGTATTTGTTGTATCATAAAAATTTGATAAATAATAAAAACTATTTGTTATATTTTTAGAAAAATTAGTTTTTTGGTTTTTAACAACGGTTTTTAAAGAATCAATTCCTACATTAAGTTGGTTAACATTTAGCATTTGTTCGTTATTTTTAAAGAAAGCTTCATTAGTTTTTTCTCTCGAAAATGAACTTAAATCCATACGTTTATATTGCTCTAAAAAATTTACTCTTGTTATAGGTCTCATTAACTGATAAATTCCTCTACTCGGGTTTTCTTCAGAAAAGAAACCATTATAAAGTGTAAAAATCAGATATCGATTGTCATCTGTCATAACCATTTTGCCTGATTCGGCACGAGTAACACTAATATTTCCCATTCTTTTTGAGTGATCATAAATAAGAACATCATGAATAGTTTGATTGTCTCTATCGCGTTTTGCAATTCTAATAACATAGTTATCAATACCTTTATAAAAAACACCTTCCTCAATACTTAAAGCTGGCTTTTGCTGTCTAACATCAAATAAAAGAGTTTGCATTTTAAGATTTGCAACAGGAAGAACATAGTTTGAAAATAAAAATGCAAAAACACTTAAAAAAATGGCAAAAACAAATAGAGGGGTTAATATTTTCCGTAAAGAAATTCCTGAAGCTTTCATAGCTACTAATTCGTAACTTTCGCCGAAATTACCAAAAAGCATTAATGATGATAATAACATAGCTAATGGCATTGCTAATGGAACAAATGTTGAAGAAGCATAAAATAAAAGTTTTAATATTACTTTAATCTCAAGACCTTTCCCAACTAAATCGTCGATATACTTCCACAAAAACTGCATTAATAGTATAAACAAAGAGATAAAAAAAGTCATTATAAATGGACCAAAATATGACTTTAAGAGATATTGATATAATTTTTTCACAACAATTACATATTATAATATTAATGCAAATTTATCATTTTTATTTTAATTTTTTTCTTTAATAAATTAAATAGATAAATTATTTTATATATTTTTTAAAATAAAGGTTTATTAAAACAAAATTATTAATTATCTTTGCTATGAGATTTTAAAATAAATGTTTAACAAAAACAAAAAACAATGAAAAAAGTATTATTTTTTATTGCTGTTTCTGCAATTATATTTTCAGCAACAGCACAAAACAAAAAAGGGGTTTTAAAAAACCAAACTTTTGCTAAGAAAAATATTGTTAATGATTACTATCAATCATTAGGTCCTGTTCAAGAATCAAAAGTTGTATCAACATCAATTTTTTCTACATCATTAAATGGTCTTACTACATATAGTGGTAATAAACTTAATGCTGACCAACAAAGTAAAACAATTTTATATACAGCACGTGCCGGTGGTGCTTATGGAGCTACAGGGAATGATATTAAAATGAGTTTTACCACAAATTATGGTGTTTCGTTTGATTCAATTCTTTATTCAAACAGCAGATCAAATCGTTATCCGGGTGGAACTCTTTTCAGAAAAAGTGATGGATTATTCGTTATGTGTTCTGGACCTATAACAGGCGGTGATGGTTGGGAAGCAAATTATTTATTTACATCAAAAATTGATGGAACCTTTCCATCTGACACATTTTTTAATAATCCACCGAATACTGAAGTAGGATCATTTATGTTACATGATAAACATTATATTTTACCTACAGGTGAAGCATTTATTCTAGGTGAAAAAAATGGACCTGATCCATTTCCTCATATAAACTACTCAATATGGAATTTAAAGTGGAATTCCACATCAAATAGTTTTAATTTTGTTGATTCTAATGAATTTACTCCATTATTATCAAAAGCTGCTCCTCAAGTTCAACCTTATGGAATGGCATTTAGTGCTGATGGTTCTATTGGTTATTTTTGGGTAAATCATGCAGATTCAATAACTCGCCCTAATTATAGAACCCAACCTTTGGTTTGGAAAACTATAGATAAAGGCGAAACTTGGAATCAAATGCCAATTGTTGATTATGGAAAAACACAAGGGATGAAAGATAACCTTTTCTCATTAGATATAAACGATACTATTATTACTCCTGTATTCTGGTATGGTTATGTAGGAAGCGAAGGTGATATGCCTGGTACTGTTGATGCTAATGGTAATTTACATTTATTAGTTAAAGTATTTGGAGCAGTAAGTAACCATCCTGATTCATTATTTCAACAATGGACTGCCCAACCAGATATGTTAATGGATTTATATACTACTAACAATGAAATTGGTTGGGACGCAATGTTAATTGATACACTTTCTACAGATGTTAAAATTGGTTCCGAAGCTCCTGCTATTTATGGAACTAATAGAATTGACCACAGATTTCATATCGGCAAAAGTGATGATGGCTTAAAAATATTTTATATGTGGACAGATACCGATCCAGTAATGTCAGGTAGTACAGTAAATACTATGCCAAATTTTAAAGCATCAGCAATTAACCTAACTACATCCTTAAAAACTGGAACAAAAAACTTTACTGCAGGCACTGATTTAGATGGTTCAGTATTTTGGATGAATGCTTCTGATATTGTTCTATTTGATAATAATAAATATATTATGCCTGTTGTTGGAATTGTTCCATCAACTACTAGTCCTGATGATCCAATTTCTCATAAATATTTTAGTGGAATTGAATTTAATGAAACCGATTTTGGTGGAAATCCTGCAGTTAAAGACATTGATAAAGATATTACTAAAGTTTCTCAAAACTATCCAAACCCATCAAATGGAAATACAAATATTGATGTTGTTTTATCAAAAAACAGCTCACTCTCAATTGATGTTATTAATTTAATGGGGCAAACAGTTTATACTGAAAACAGAGGTAATGTTGCTGCTGGAAAACACAAAATTTCAATTAATACTAATAGCTTTAATTCTGGAATTTATTTCTATACTGTAAAAGCAGGAAATAGTGTTTATACTAATAAGATGATTGTAAAATAATAATTATAATATTATTTGTAAAAAAGCCTCAATAATATTGAGGCTTTTTTATTTAAGTTTTGTTTTGTATTAAATTAGCAATTATCTTTGTAAAAAAATATTAAAATGAAAAAAACATTATTTCTTTTAGTGTGCCTAATAATCAACTTTTTTTTGTTTGGTCAAACTAAAGTTTCATCGGAATTAACAATTATTGCAAACGACTTTAAATTAAATAAAGAAAAGTCGAATAGCGAAAATTTATTCAAAAAATATTCTTTTACAAAACAAGGTGAAATTCAATATTTAAATACTTTAGCAAAAATAAATTCTAAGTATAATAGAAATTTAATTGAAAGTAAAGGAATTATTATTGGTTCGAAAACAGGAGATATTATCACAATGAAAATTCCATATAATCTGATTTCTGAAAATATAAATATAGAAGGAATTGATTATATTGAACCTGCAAGAAAAATATTTCCATTACTAAATAAAGCAGTTAAAGACACCAGAGTTGATAGCGTTCATAAAGGGTTGGGAATACCTCAAGCATTTTCTGGCAAAAACGTACTTATTGGTATAACTGACTGGGGATTTGATTATACAAATCCTATGTTTTACGATACAACATTATCGCATACGCGAATTATTAAAGCATGGGATCAGTACCGCAATGCAGGTCCAGCTCCATCAGGATTCACTTATGGAACAGAGATTGTTGGTGAAACAGCACTTTTGCAAGCACAATGCGATACATTTAATATATACGAATGGGCAACACACGGAAGCCACGTTGCAGGAATTTGTGGTGGAAGCGGTGCAGGCACTATATATCGAGGTGTTGCGTATGATGCACAATACCTTATGGCTACTTTTTTAGTAAATGAAGCTGCTGTATTAGACGCTTTTAATTGGATGAAAAATTATGCTGAAAGTGTAAATAAAAGATTAGTGATTAATATGAGTTGGGGATTATATTGGATGGGAAATTTAGATGGCACTTCTCTTGTTAATCAAGCAATTGATCAACTTTCGGAAGATGGAGTTGTTTTTGTTTCAAGTGCCGGTAATAATGGCGATGAAAATCTCCATATCAAACACACTTTTAATTCTTACGATACACTTAAAACTGTAATAGGTTTTGATAATTACAGCTATTATCCTCACATGTGGGGTCAATCGATTACTATTTGGGGCGATACGGGAACATCATTTCAAGCATCAATAAAAGTATTAAATTCAGCAAATGTAATTGTTGCCGAAACACCATTTTATGCTACAAATACAACTAATACATATACAGATAGCTCTTTAATTATTGGTACTGATACAGTTTTTTATAATTTAGCTTGCGAATCAGAAAACCCATTAAATAATCGCCCACACTTTCGTTTAAGAGTTAAAAATAAAAATAGTGCATATAAAATTGCTCTATTTTCAACAGCACAAAACAGCACTGTTCATTATTGGAATGTTATTGAATTAGATAATAATGTTGGCAACTGGGGAGGTCCATTTACAAGCCCTATTACAGGATATATTGCTGGAGATGCAAAATACAGTATCGGAGATCCAGCATCAACTAAAAGTGTAATAACTGTTGCCGCACATAGTTCAGAAATTGTTCTGCCAAATGGAACAGTTAATGGTGGTGCTTTAGCAAATTTTTCGAGTATTGGACCAACTATAGACGAACGTATGAAACCAGATATTTCGGCACCTGGTGTTAGTGTTTGTTCTACAATTTCTTCGTTTACAAATTCTTCTCAATCTACATCTGCAGTTACAAGTGTTCAATTTAATGGGCGAACTTACGAATTTTACAGATTTTCTGGTACTTCAATGTCTGGACCTATGGTTACAGGAATTGTTGCTCTTATGTTGCAAGCAAGCCCTACTTTAAGTGCAAAACAAATAAAAACGATAATACAACAAACTGCAAGAAAAGATGTAAATACTGGAGTTATTTCTGATACCGGAAGTACTAAATGGGGATTTGGTAAAATTAATGCAATAAAAGCAATTAAACTAGCATTGCAAACCCAAAATATTTTAAATGGTAATTTTGATATTGAAACTATTTTATATCCAAATCCCGCTAAAAATAACGTTTGGATTATTTCAAATGATAATTTTATGCCTCAAATTGCAATGATTTATTCTTTAGATGGTCGTTTGGTAAAAAATGTTTATCTAAATGGTGATTTAATCATTGATATTGTTGATTTAAAAGGTGTTTATATAGTTAAATTATTTGATGGAGTAAAATCAATAAATAAAAAACTTATTGTTTTGTAAAACTTCTTTAATTGTTATTCTTATTTTAATCAAATTAAAATCAATAAATTAGTGATACCAAAAATATTTTTTTGAATAAAAAAGCAATACAACCCGATCCGGAACTATTATTTAAATTGGTAGAGATGAAAATGCCTTTTGGCAAATATAAAGATTATCTGCTTTGCAATTTGCCTGTCTCATATTTGGAGTGGTTTGCTCGTAAAGGCTTTCCGCCCGGCAAACTTGGTGTATTATTGCAAACAATTTACGAAATTAAAATTAATGGTTTAGAGCAATTGCTTAATCCACTTAAAAACAATAAGTTCAACTAATGAAAGCGCGCTCAATAAGCGATATTCGTAAAGAATTAACCACTCTTAAAAAAGAGGAAGTTATTACAATGTGCTTAAAATTATCAAAATTCTCTACACAAAATAAAGAAATACTTTCATATTTGTTGTTTTACTCCGAGCTTGAAAAAGAGTTTTTAATTGAAGTTAAAGATGAAATAAGTGCCGATTTTAATTCAATTACAAACAATAATGCGTATTTTATTAAAAAAACTATCCGTAAAATTTTAAGGTATATTCAAAAATATTCAAAATATTGTTCATCAAAAGATATAGAAGTTGAAATTAGGTTACATTTTTGTAAAATTTTTTCCGAAAAAGGATTTTTAAAGCTAAAAGACCAAGTAATACAAAATATTTACCAAAGAGAAATATCAAAAATTGAAAAATGTATTTCCATGCTTCACGAAGATTTGCAATATGATTATACGGTTGAATTGGAATTGATTATAATATAAAGATTAAAACTATTAATAATAATTATTATTATAGAAAATTAAAAAAAATTGAAAGCATTTCAACCTAAAAGCAATCAAACAATTTTCATTTTTTTCTGTTTAATAACCATAATATTAAATAGATAAGATGAAATTAATATATTTTGCTATTTTGCTTGTAATTTTATCGAGTAATAGTAGCTGTAAAAATAATAAAACTATGGAATATAAGAAACTAACTTCAGAAGAAGAACGAGTAATTATACATAAAGGCACTGAATTGCCTTTTACGGGGGAATTTATAAACACAAAGGATGATGGAACATATACTTGCAAACGCTGTGGTGCAATACTATTTTCATCAGAAAGCAAATTTGATTCGCAATGCGGTTGGCCCAGTTTTGATGATGCAATAAAAGGTTCGGTAAAAGAGTT
>CAZRCF010000171.1:0-6577 GCA_964598505.1 uncultured Lentimicrobiaceae bacterium
TCACATTATACATTCACGGAAATCGTCAAAATATTACATGCGGTTTTGATGACGAAAAAAATAAAAAATTCTATCAACTCTACTTTGATTACGAAAATTAAAATTATAAAGCTGATATCTAAACGATTAGGAAAAAGAGTGCTGTGGATATTAGTTTTAAGATTCTGAACTTCGGCAACACTGTGTAACCAACGTTACATCTGTTCTGTCATGATAAACCTATTTAAGCATATCATTCTTTTTGTCAGGCTGAGCTTATTGTATTGTCAAGCTGGTCAGGCTGAGCTTATCGAAGCCCCCCAATATATTACTTTTTTGAAATTCAATAATTTAAACCTTTGTGAAACTTTGTTTAACAGTTATTGCACAAGGTTACTAATTAATTATACTTTAAAAATTATAGAGTAAAAACATATTGAATAATATTTGCTCCCATTTGCAACGCTTTTAATCTAATTTCATCAGAATCGTTGTGAACTTCACTGTTTTCCCAACCATCGCCCAAATCGCATTCGTGTGAATAAAAACATACCAAACGCCCCTTGTAAATTAAACCAAACCCTTGCGGTGGCTTATTGTCGTGTTCGTGAATCTTTGGCAAACCATTCGGGAAGTTATATTTTTGATGATATATTTTATGATTAAAAGGCAACTCCACAAAATCTAATTCTGGAAAAACTCGCTTCATTTGCGGGCGAATATATTTATCTAAGCCATAATTATCGTCGATATGTAAAAAACCACCCGACTCTAAATATGTGCGAATATTTTTTATTTCTTGGTCGGAAAAAATAACATTTCCATGTCCAGTTAAATGAACAAAAGGATAATTAAAAATATCGGGGCTGCCAACTTCAACTGTAGCCGGGTCGGCTTTTATGCTTGTTGCAATATTTTTATTACAAAATGCTATTAAATTTGGCAGCGAAGTTGGATTTGCATACCAATCACCACCGCCACGATATTTTAATAAAGCTATTTGAACATTCTGCTGACCAAATATTGATAAACTTAGTAATATTAAAATTATTGTTATTAGTTTTTTCATGTTTGTGCTTGTTGTTAAGTTCTTGATTTATTATTTATTAAGCTAGTTCAGATATAAAATTTTGTAGTACATCGACATTTTGCAGGTTGAACATAAAAAGTAAATCATAAACTTCTTTCTATTATGCAATTTATTATCAAAATTTTATTCCAGCTTCAAATTTAAAACCAATATCATTTTTATATATCTCAGAAGTTAAGAAAGTTTCATATATGCCCGCTGATAAAGTTAATCCGTATTTGACACTGGGTATTAATACAAAGCCTTGTGTTGAATTAAGTCCAATAATAAAATTTGTTTTCTTATTTTGATAAAAATCGATTAAAGTTTCATTCCCGATGGGCAGTTTACCTTGTAATTGGAAATAAATAATATCTGTGATTTTTCTTAGTCCAGTTATGCCAACAATAAAATATCCCATTGATAAACTTTGATAGTTAGTATTTTTAAACAAATCGGGATTAATAGTTGAATTTTCAATCGAAAGTGAATAAGGCACTATCCATTTGTTTTTTTCGTCCTTATTAATATAGCCATAATAATTTAAACCCCATCCATTTGCATTTATACCAAATGCCTTGCTAAAAGAAATAATATTATTGATTTTTATTGGTTTATGTTCAGAAATTTTTAAGCTATCCACAGGTGAAACAGTATTTATAATATTTTCAATTGGTTTGAAATCTGGTGAAATTTGTCTCCAATTTGAAGAGTAAAATTTATTCAAACATATCGTAAGAACTTTTCGAATTCTTCTTTCATGACCTTTTGTTACATCAATTCCTGATTCTTCATAAAATGCTTCTGTTTCATAAATTTTCCCCAGTTGATTGTTACTTAGGATATAAAACTCAACTTTGATTTCCGCTCGACCTGTCTCACTTGTGAAAATAGTTTTTTCAGAAATAAAGAAATCAATAACTTTTAATACAATAGCGAGTTGATTTTCTCCTTTTTTTAAAACATTATCAAAATATGATTGAAATGTGTTTTCAATTGATGTTTTAAAATTTGCATTTACTTTTTTATTGAACAATCCAACTTGTGCAAAACCAATTCTTGATTTATCAGACCTTCCGTCTATTACAGATCTAATATAAAAGTCTCTTGATTCAATTTTTACATGTTCATTTTTAAGTTCAATTATTTCATCTTGACCATGAACATAATTAATTGCTGCTAAAAAGCTAATAATTAATCCAATAATTCTCATTTTGTTGTATTATTTAATATTGCATAACTTGATTATTAGTAAAATAAAAACCCTTCACAAAGCATACAAATTTGAGCAGTTTTATAAAGTTTTACCGCTTTTATAATTTAAAAAATATCGAATACTTATTCAAATTCCTTTTTATTTATCGTTTACCCACAACACTTTTTAAATTTCAATCCACTACCACACGGACACAGTTCATTTCTGCCTGTTTTTTTTTCGGAAACTACATTTGTTTTATTTAAATCAGGTAAAAAATAGACTAAAGGTATTGGATTTTCATCTATCCCCATTTCAAGGTGTCTCTTTTCTTTTGGTATAGCATTGAAATTAACAATTCCAGCAATCAAATATTTTAAGTTTTTGTCGCCTTTAATACCAAGTCTTGCTGCTTGGTCAATTTTATCAGAATCAAAAACAACAACAGGACATGTTTTGCAAAAGTGACTACCAGTCAAATTGCTCATAAATTCGCCCTTATCTGTATTCGATTTTGCTGAAATTATTACTGTGCAATCATCTTTAATCAAAGGCATATAACACTCTGGACAGGAATCCAGTCCGCAATCTTTGCTGTAATATCTTCTTCTTGGTATTGATAAATCAAATTTAAATTTAAAATCTTCTGTCATCTTGTTTTTATTTATTGCATAATGCTATCTTTGATTTGTTGCCAATTAAAATAAAAATATATAAAACCCCCATACAAAACACACCAATTTGGCTTAATATGTATAGTATTTACCGCTTTTTATTATTTTACAAATATACACTTTTTGTTTTAAATCATAAAGAGGCAATATAATTTACAGCAATTAATAAGCAAAAAACGGAGAATTTTATTCAGTCATTAACAAACCGGTTACCGGTTACCAAGCAACGGTTACCGTGCACCTGTTTATTGGTTAATTATAAAAACTGTATGACAAGCTGTTATTGCAGCTGTTTCGGTTCTGAAACGTGCGTTGCCAAGACTTATTGGTTTAAATTCTGATGTTTTGGCTAATTCAACTTCTTCGTTGGTAAAATCTCCTTCCGGTCCTATCATAATTATTGTTTGTGAGTCGGCTTTATATTCATCTTTTAACAATAATTTTTTATCAGTTTCGCACCAAGCAATAAATTTTTGACAACTACTGTTTTTATTTAATGTGATAAATTTTTCAATGCTAATTGGCTGGTTAATAATTGGTAATGTAGTTTGCAATGATTGTTTTAATGCCGAAATTGCAATTCGGTTTACCCGTTCAATATTAATTTTAGTTTTTTCGGTTCTTTTGCAAATTATTGGTGTAATTTCGTCAATGCCAATTTCTGTAGCTTTTTCAATAAACCATTCAAATCTATCCGGATTTTTTAGAGGCGAAATTGCTATATGCAGTTTATAATTTCTGGAAAATGGAATTTCTATTGTTTTAACAATTTCAGCCTTACAGCTTTGCATATTATCGTCAATAATAACACACTCATAAATAAATCCTTTGCCATCGGTAATAAGTATTGTATCGCCCGATTTTTTTCGTAAAGTTTTTATGCAATGTTTTGACTCTTCGTTTGATAACAGAAACTCTGTTTCGGAATATTTTTGACTATAAAAAAGTTGCATTAGTTTGTTTATTAAAATATTATAACTTTAGTTTAGAGTTCCGAACTCTCGAAGAGTTCGGAACTCTTGCTTAAAAAATTCCAATTAAAAAACATCCAAAAATATTAACTAAAAATGTTCCTAATGGAAATGAAATTAATACTAATCGATGAATTAATATAGTAGAAATGTATCGTAAAACACTACCCAAAAAGCCACCTGCACCAACTATTAATATTTTATTTATCATACCTATATATTATTGATGCAAAGGTATAAAAAAACTAATATTTACTACTAAATCATCTGAAAAATACTAAAAAGCAGCGTAAGCAACGAAATTACGCGAGGCGGGCGGGGCTGTGAATGGCAAAAATATTACAAAACTTACAAAGGCGTTTACGTCTGCCTTGCAAAGCAAGGCACTACTTTGTAATAGTTTTGTTATGTTTTTGACAGAGTGGGCGGTATTCGTAATTTCTTGATTTTTTTGTTTACTTTTTGTATTAAGACAAAAAGTAAAAGTAAAAAATAAAAATAATTTATTTGATTAATTTATAATTCAACAAAGTATAATTATTTTAACTCTTTTTGTCCTATTTTATAATTGTTTTTGTATAACAAATAAAATACTACTCAACTTTTGAGAATTTCGATTTTTCGAATTTATTAATCATAAACAATACAATTTTGTAGCTTACAAAAATTATTATGGGCCACATCAATAACCATATTACTTGAACTAAATATGTATTCATTTTTTCCTCCTTTTATTAATATATATGTGATTCATTATCCATTTCTTCTTGATCAATTTTTTTGTTATTTATTGATTTCCAAGCATACCAAATATAAGCAATTACAAATGGTACAAATAGTGAAACATAGCTCATTACAGTTAAAGTAAATTTGCTCGATGAACTATTTTGAATTGTAAGCGAACTCTGCAAATCGAATGTTGATGGATAGTAAGCAGTGTTATTAAAACCAATACTGAGCAATAATGCAAAAACTGTTAAAATTGTTCCTAATCCAGCAAACCAAATACCTTTTGATGTTGTTTTCAATAATGAGATTGCAATTCCATATAAAACACCTACAATTCCAAGTAATAAAACAATTAACAAAATTGGCATTTCAATAAAATTATTAAAATATTTGAATTTTTCTAAATGCACAATTCCCGATTCTGTATTAACAGCAAAACCGCTACTTAAAAGTGTCCAAATTAAAAATATTAAAAAGAAAACTACAAATGGAATTGAATTATAGATAAGATGCTTTTTTGAACGATTAATAATATTTTCGTTATCAATACTATTCATTATATATAGCAATCCTAATACACGAGCCAAAAACATTATAGCTAACCCCAAGCAAACATTTTGAATATTTAAAACTGCTTCTAATCCATGGGCAGGATGTTCCCACGAGGAAATAGTTAAATTGCCACCAAGATTTGTAATATTCATCTTGTTAACCGAAAATTCAGAGCCAGTAAAAAATGTTGCAACGGCAGTTCCTATAAGCAATGGAGCTAATAATCCATTTAACAATAAAAATATATCAAATGTTTTTTTACTAAGAATATTTTTTGGTTTGCTTCGGAATTCATAAGCAACGGCTTGAATAACAAAACTAAATAAAATTGCAATCCAAACCCAGTAAGCACCACCAAAACTTGTTGAATAAAATAGAGGGAAAGAGGCAAAAAATGCACCGCCAAAAGTAACTAAAGTAGTAAAAGTAAATTCCCATTTTCGTCCTAAGGTATTAACAATCATTGTTTTTTCATTATCGGTTTTGCCAATTAAACTAATAAATGTTTGTCCGCCTTGAACAAAAAATAAAAAAACAAGCAACGCTGCAAGCAATGATACTATTGCCCACCAATATTGTTGCAAAGCTAAATATGATAATGATTCAAACATTAGTTTTTCCCTCCATCGTTAGTTTTTGGACCATTTTTAATTTGTTTAAGCATAATACTTATTTCGGCAATTAAAAGTGAAGTAAAAATTATGCAAAATAAGATAAATGTTGTTTGTACAGCTCCAGTTTCAATTCTCGAAACTGCTGCATTTGTTGGCAATAAATCTTGAATTACCCATGGTTGGCGACCAACTTCGGCTACAATCCAGCCTGTTTGACCAGCAATATATACCAATGGAATTGCTAAAACGGAAAGTCGCAAAAACCATTTGTATTTTTCAATTGGTTTTTCTATTACCAACCATAAACTTATTACAAATATTAGCAAAAATAGAATTCCGAGACCAACCATAATACGGAAACTATAAAACGTTAGAGGAACATTTGGTACAATACTTTCGGGTTTATCAATAAATCCATATCCAAAGTATTTCCAATTAGAATTTAAAGTGTCTAAATACGTTTTTGCTAAAAGCGAATCGCCTGCTTTTTTAGCATTTTTGTAATTTGCTAAAGCACCAATTGCTATTTTACCTTTTTCAATTTTTTCTTTTGTTGAAATAATTCCTCTTTCAGGATTTCCATTAACAATATCTTCAATTCCAGGAACATAAGAGTTAAAATCGCGAAAACTTAAAAACGATAGCATGCTTGGTATTTCATGCCGAAAAACAAATGGATCTTTGCCATCGTTTACTTTTTTATCACAAGTTAGCATACCAACAGTAACAAGTCCGGCATTTTCGGTTCCTTTATATAAACTTTCCATTGCTGCTAATTTCATTGGTTGTTTTTT
>CAZRCF010000172.1:0-5049 GCA_964598505.1 uncultured Lentimicrobiaceae bacterium
CCTTCACCCAAACTATCAATATTCATAGCTTTTCGAGCAATAAAATGTTCAAATTTTCCTTTTATTTGAGGTGGGCAACCATTGTAATTTGGACAATAATATGCTGCTTCGCCTTCTTTTCTAACTAACAAACTTTTACATTCGGGGCAATGTGTAATAAACTGAAATTCAGATGAATTATCAACTCTTTTTTCAATATCAATACCAACAATTTTAGGAATAATTTCACCACCTTTTTCAACATAAACTGTATCTTTTTCGTGAATTCCTAAAGTAGCAATAAAATCCGCATTATGTAGCGATGCTCTACGCACAACTGTACCACCAAGTTGAACTGCTTCGAGGTTTGCCACCGGTGTAACAGCTCCAGTACGTCCAACTTGAAAGCTAACACTTAACAATTTGGTAGAAACACGTTCGGCTTTATATTTATATGCAATTGCCCAACGAGGAGTTTTTGCTGTAAAACCAATGCTTTGTTGCTGCGAAAAAGAGTTTACTTTTATTACAGCACCATCAGTATCAAAAGGTAGTTTATGTCGCTTTTCGTCCCATTGATGAATAAAATTCATAACACCATCAATATCATTATGTAACTCGCAATTAATTGAAGTTTTAAATCCCCATTGTTTTGCATTATTAATAGTTTCAAAATGAGTTTTAAATGGCAAACTATCTCCTATTAAAAAGTAAAGATAGCAATCTAATTGTCGTCGAGCTACTTCGGCAGAATCTTGTAATTTGAGGCTGCCTGAAGCTGCATTACGAGGATTTGCAAATGGTTCATCGCCAACATCAATACGTTCGGAATTTAATCTCTCAAAACTTGAATGTGGCATAATAATTTCACCTCTAATTTCAAATGAACTTGGAAAATTACCTCTTAATTTTAAAGGAATTGACTTAATAGTTTTAATATTTTCTGTAACATCATCGCCTTGAATTCCATCGCCTCTTGTAACAGCTTTAACTAACAAACCATTTTCGTACCAAAGGCTAATTGCTGCGCCATCATATTTTAGTTCACAAACATACTCAACCTCTTCATTAATTAATGATTTTATTCGACGATGGAAATCCTCTAATTCGCTTTCAGAATATGTATTTCCTAATGAAAGCATTGGATATTTATGTTTAACCGTTAGGAAATTTTTGGTTATCGTCCCTCCTACTCTTTGCGTTGGTGAATCGGACTTTACAAGATTTGGATATTCTTTTTCGAGTGCAATAAGTTCGTTTAATAGCTGATCAAAATCATAATCGCTTATTGTAGGTTTATCTAAAACATAATAGTTATAATTATGTGTATTTATCTCTTGAGACAAATATTCAATGCGTGATAAAGCTTCATCGTATATCATAATATTTTCAATTTTTATATTGATATAGTTTATATTGTTTAATAGGCAAATCAATTAAAATATAATTATTTGAAACTATTGTATCAGAACAACAACTGTTTTGTATTAAAAAATATTCCAATCTATTATTATAATTGACATCTAAACTTATATTTTTATATCTAATAAAATAACCATGAAGTGCCCAATCTTGGTACATTGGAGGGCAAATATTAATAGTAGAATTATTGGGTAATTTGTGCATTATTAAATATAATTCTTTCAACTTATCATCTTCTTTTCTAATATTATTTTTGCTATTTATTGAAAGTGAAATACCAATAATTAAAACAATAATACTTGCATATTTAAAACACTTAAAACTAATTGAATTAAAATTTATTTTTTCTATATAAACTTCAAAAAAAGGCAAAACTAATAATGAAAATGCTAAAGCAAAAAAAGGAAAAGTAGCTATAATATAAAAACCACTTTGCTTTAAACTTATCATTATAGGAATTACTCCCGATAATCCTAATAATAAAAAAACAATAGTCAATTTAATATTTTTATCAAATTTAATTATATTATTTTTTTTTCGCCATGATATAAAAATCAAAATAAGTGTTATTAATATTGCAGGTAATAATTCAAAAAAAAGTCGGTTAATAATAAAGAATCGAGAAGTAACAGTTTCAACATTTTTTAAACTTTCAAGTACCTGAATATTAAGATAATTGATTATACTATCTTTAGCTTCAGTTGATATAAACATTAATATTATAATTGGCAAAATTGTACAAATAAAAATTAAAAATGAATTAAAAATCATCTTCAAAAAAGAAACATTTTTATATACAATCCAATAAATAAAGGGCAAAGTCCAAGGGAAAAAAGCTACAAATCCTTTTGTTAAAAATCCAAGCGAAAGCATTAATCCACATAAAAATAGATAGATTTTTTCATTTTGTTTTATACTTTTAAAATAAAATAATACACTTAAAGAGATAAAAATTGATAGCGTGTTTTCTAAAATATTATTACTTATTGCCCACGAAACTAATGGAATTGAAAACCAAAAAAGCAAAGGTATCCATGCGCACAAAACAGATTTTCCAATAGCCTTCCATATTTTAATAATAATAAAACCAACAATAATAAATGTAACCAATGAATAAAGTTTATCAATTATTCTGCTGTAACCAAAAATATCGTAAAAAATACTTTGTAAGCCAAAAGCAAGTGGTGGATGCTCATGAAAATTATTAAACAATGTATTTGAAAGATGAAGATTCCAAAAAGTGCCTATTCCCTGCGATAAATTTTTGGAAATTGCTGAATATAAAAGCCCATCCATAAACATACCATCAGAAAACATATTTGAACTAATAATAGTCACAAATAAACCAATAACAATAAAGTAAAATGGCAGTATTTGGCTATTTTTTATTGATTTATTCATTATTAAGTTTAAATATTCTGATTATTTGTAAAATGTCAATTATTAAATTCTCTTTACAGATTCATTATTTCGATAAATATGTACAATATAATTTTTATTAAATAATGGATTAATTTTATATAAAATATTATCAACATAACTTGGAGATATATTAGTCTCGTAAACAATGTTTGGAATTATTTTTTTTATATTATTTACTCTATTTTCAATATTAATATCTGTAAAAAACAATATAAAATCTGGTTTTTTATTTACTTGCCATGGTGCATTTGTTGAATCAATTATATTGTCTTGAATTGAAGAATAAACTATTGGATTTTGACCTAAATAGTATAATGGAGGAAATTGAGAATTGTTTTCTGTTGAATTTTCTATTAAAATCGAGCTAATATTGTTATATTTTGAAAGGTAAACCATTGATTCAACACGAGATTTTTTTGAATACATTGTTGAAACAACAATTAAAGCGATAAAATTTAATGTAAAAGCAAAAATCCAAAAACCATGTTCAATTTTTTTGCTAAACCATTTTAATTTATTGTTATCGCGTAACTCAACCCAAGCAGATATTCCGGCAATAATTATAAATGGCAAAGCCGGTAAAATAAAACGCTCTTGTTTATTTGGAAAATAAGAATGAAATGCAATAAAAATAAATGTTGGAAGAAAAATGATAAGATATTTTTTCCAAGATTTAAAAAAACCATAAAAAATAAATATACAAATTGGAGGTATCAATAAACCAGTAAGAAGTAAAATATAATTATACCACGGTCCGTTTGGATAATCTGCACCATGAACAAAATTATAACGAACATATTCAGCAAGTTCTGCAAAAGGACGTTTCCAAATTAATAAATCAATTAATCCTTGAGTAATAAAGGTGATTAAAATAAATCCTAAACTAAATAAAACAGCTTTGTAAAAGCCTCTACGAATAAAAATTGCTATACCTAATCCTAAAATAAAAAAAGCTACCTGAAAACGTACTGAAAATGAAACACCGCACCAAAAGCCACTTAATAGGTATGCTATGTTGATTTTATTGTTTGTAAAAGTATTTTCCGAATTACTGTTTTCAGTTTTATTAAAATAAATCAAATTTTTAGTATCAACATTAATAATATGCCAAATTGATAGAATTAGAAACGGAATACAAACAACTTCAACCAAATTACGAACACTAAGCCAAGGGAATAGCCACAAAATTGCAAAAAATAATCCGGTAAAAATTGCACCTTTTCTATTTGATATTTTTTCGGCAATCTTATAACCGTAATAAACAGTTATTAATGATAAAGTTGCGTGAATAAATCTAATAAAATACATTTTAGTATTTGGGTCATTAAATCCAATAAATTTTAATAGCCAAAGAATTGTAAAATTAAAACCAGGGTATGTTAAACTGTGCCCTTGAGGTCCGTTATTTCCAATTGTCCATGGCAGCCAGTTACCATCATCATAGCCATCAACCCACGATTGAGGTGTTTGAATATATAAAAAATGATCGTCGAACATGCCAAAACCTTTTGCAAAAACCACAGCAACCATTCTGAAAAATATTGCTAAAAGCATTATTCCGATTAAAGGATTTTTGCTGAAATATTGAACAATTGAACTATTTTTTAGCGTTTTCATAAGTTTTGATGATTAATTTATTCAATTTCTCATTTTGAGTTTGCCAATCATAGTTATCTTTAATAAATATTGATGCTTTTTGCGAAAGCTCAATCCTCATTTTTTCATTACTTAATAATTCAATTATTGCTGAAGCATAATCAATAACTGATTCACATTCAATAATATGCTCATTATGAGAAGCTTTTAAAGCTTTATTAGCTAAAACTGATGTAATGCAAGGAATACCAATAGCCATAGCTTCAAGAATTTTATTTTGCAAACCAGAACCTAATCGCATTGGAGCTATAAATATTTTTGAAGCAGCATATAATGGTCTTAAATCATCAACAAATCCAGTAATAATAACTCTTGAAGACTTTAATGATTTAACCTTAATACTTGGATTGGTTCCAGCAAGAACTAATTTAACGTTTGGCATTTTCTTCCAAACAATTGGCATAATATCATTAACTAAAAAATCGCAAGCATCAATATTTGGAGCGTAACCCATATTACCAGAAAAGATTATATCATATTGTTTTTCAATAGTTTGGTAATTGTAATAGTCGAAATCTACACCGTTTCTAATTATTTCAATTTCTTCACTATTTTTATGTTTAATATTAT
>CAZRCF010000172.1:5059-6521 GCA_964598505.1 uncultured Lentimicrobiaceae bacterium
CCTTAAAGCTCCTGCTCCGATGGAGAAGGAACGAAAATGGAGAAAGAAGAGTTTTCAAAAGACAGAACACACAACAAAGAGAAAGAGAATGAAAACTCATTACATTATCGCCTGAAAGTTCCAATCAATTTCTTGTTGCCTTTTTTAATGTTGATTGTTTTTTTATTAAGTTCTTTTTATGTTTAATATTATCTCTATCGGTTTCGCTTATAATACATTTTGCAGCAAATGTATCGAATATTTCAGATTCGTATTTTAATAGACGTTTATATTCATAATAAAATACTTTTTTATATAACCAGTTTGTGTTATTTGCTCTCCTTAACATTCCTAATGATAGAGCATCTTGGTAATCGATAATTTTAGGTATTGAAATTGCGGATAAAAATGGAGCTGTTCGTACAAGTTGACAATAAATTACATCGGGATTTGATTTTTTTATTTCATTATTTACTCTTTTAGAAGTGAATGTATTATAAAAAAAACCTGTTTGAAAAGGTCGTTTTGAAAATATTACCTGAAAAATACCATAAATTCTATATAAAAAGGGAATATTTATAAATACTATTTTATCGCAATACTTTTCAAGTTCTTTAAATGCCTGATTATCATTATTTTTATTAAATTTCAAAGCACATAAAGTTATATTGTAATATTTTGCAAGGTCTTTAATTTGATTATATGCGCGAAGTTTATCTCCCTTATCTAATGGAAATGGAATTCGAGATAAAAGAATAAATAATTTTAAATTTTTATCTTTTTGCATATTAATTATCTAATGATTGATAAAATTCAATGAGTTTTGGAGTAATATATTTCATATTATGGTCAACTAATATTAGTTCGCGAGCATTTTGACCAATAATTTTACACATATCTGGATTTTCAAATAATTTAATTATTGAATCGACAAATTCTTGAGCAGTATTTGCAATAATTATATCATGTCCATCTCTGTAATTAATTCCCTCTGCTCCTATTGTTGTAGTTATTACAGGTTTTCCAAGCATCATCCCTTCAATAATTTTAATTCTTATACCACTACCCGAAAAAAGTGGAACAATCATTATCGAATTTTCAGAAATGTATTGGTAAGCATCGTCAACTTCGCCAATAATATTAATATTTGGGATGTTTAATTGAGTAAATGAATTTGGCATACATCTACCTGCAATATTAAATTTTATTTTTGAATTCTTTTGCAAAATTTCATTCCAAACATTATCAATAAACCAATTTATACCCTCTTGATTAGGCAACCAATTCATAGAACCAATGTAAAATAATGTCGGAATATCGCTATGCAAATTATTTACTTTATTATTATCAATTATTTCATTATCAATTCCAAAAGGAATATTTATTATTGGAACTGAACACCCTTTTTTAATAAAATACTTACAATCAGTTTTTGAAATAGTTATTACTCCATCAAAATTGTTAATTGATTTGAGTTCATAAT
>CAZRCF010000173.1:0-6386 GCA_964598505.1 uncultured Lentimicrobiaceae bacterium
TATCAATTGAAGCTCTTTTTGTTCTAGAAAATTCAAATGCTTTGCCTTCTTTTTCTAAAATAAAAGCTAAATATTTTTCATTAACAGAGTTATCTTTTACTCTTAATACCCCACAATGGTCGGTTGGATAAAACGGATAATCTTGAGGAAGGTAATTTACCATCCAATCGCCATCAATTCCCCATAAAATTGAAGGTTTGCTAAAATCTTTAATTAATAATTTATCAATATTGCCAAAAGGTTCTATAACATTAGCACTATAAACAGGAATTTTACTGTTTTCAACAAACTCATTTTTGAGTACTCTTTTTCCAATTGAAACTTCAAAAATAGTTTCATCACTCAGCCTAATTGTTTTATCTGCCTTTGATTCTGCTTGATTGAATAAGTTTAAGATTGTTTCTTTATATTTTTCAATTTCCTTTTTTGTATTTTTTTCCTTTTCTTCTAAAATCTCTATTTCAGAAACTATCTTTTTTTGAATATCTAACGGTGGAAGTGGGATTTTGAAGTCTGAAATTTGAGGTACTGTTAATTGTGGAATTGCTGCACCAAATAAACCAAAATCTAGTTTATTAAAAATTGTTTCTAAATATTTTGGCAGTGCTTTGTCTTCTTTTGGAATTAAAACTAATAATCTCACAATTGGGAAAAATGGTTCTTCTCTAACTACAGTATAACCGATAGTTCCTCTTGCGGAAATTGTGACACAAGCTTTATTTACCCTTGATTTATTTGTATAACCATAAATCCCCTTGTTTTCAGAAGAATTTGCATATATTGGTATTTGATATTTATCTGTTTTTATTTTAGAGTAATCATTTTTAGGCAAATCTCCCCCAGCAAATAAATCACTTGATATTTGACCAATCTTAACTTGCTCCCATTTACTATCAATCTTTATTTTTTTTTTAGCACTCGTTGAAATATCTTTTTCGAATTCAGCTCTGTCAAAAGTCAACATATCAAGCAACGAAATATAGGAGATGTTATTTTTTAGATTTTCTGCTATTTCTAAATTATGATTACCTAAAAAAGCATTATAAATATAGCTACTTGCTTTAGAAAAATCATTATTGTCTTTTACATTATATAATTTTGTAGATTCGTCAATCGTTTTGCCATCTTTTATTGAGTGCATTCCTTCACTTCTTCTTCTGCCAGAAAACCAATACCCTAAAAATTGTTTTTCAGCATCTTTTTCGCCACTTTTCACTAAAACAATATTTTTTTGTGGATAAGCTATGATGAAATGCAACAGTTTGTCTTTTTCCGTTTCAATCAATTTATCCCAAAATTCATTTTCCTTTTTTATTTTTATTTTTTT
Organism: uncultured Lentimicrobiaceae bacterium; assembly: GCA_964598505.1. GTDB lineage: Bacteria > Bacteroidota > Bacteroidia > Bacteroidales > WCHB1-69 > CAZRCF01. Next base: position 1,328 of record CAZRCF010000173.1, read on the forward strand.
TCGATATTCTTTATAAATTTCGTGTACTTCAATAGCTTTGTTTGGTTCTTTTTTTAATAAAGAAATATAATCTTCAAACGAAATACTATCCCAAACATAGCTTATATATTTAGAAATAGGATTTTCAATGCTATTAATTGTATTGTCTATAAATTCTGTAAAAAATTTATCAATATAATTTTTAACTTTAATACTCTCTTGATTATTCTTTCTTTTTAAAAACAAAGTTACTGTTGGGGTGTTTGTTGCCATAAAGGTATTACCACCCAATTCGGCAATTGCAATAATATTAAAGAACTGCAAAATGATTTCTCTTGTTTTGGTTTGAATTCCTTTGTTATACATTATTGATGTAGGCAATACAACAGCGGCAACTCCATCATCTTTCAATAAATGTTTGGTTCTTTCTACAAATAGACATTCTATATTATTACTATCGTCAGTTAGATATTTATATAACGTAAAATCCTTTTCAGCTCCAATATATTCTAAATCATCTTTACAATCATATACAGAATAAGGCGGATTTGACAAAACCAATGAAAATTTAGCCTTAGATGAATCTTCAAGATTGGTGTTTTCTTTCAATAAGCCTTTGTAGGTTTTAGAGGTTTCAAAACTATCTAAACCATCGCCATGAATAACTTGTGCAACACCATCGCCATAAAAATAACAACCTACTTTTGCTACTTTAACTAAACGATAATCTTTTTCAATTCCATAAACATATTTTGCAGCCCATTCGTAAGGATCGGCTTGCCAAGATTTTACTTGTTTTACTGCTTTAGGGTAGAAATTTTTAATATCATCAGTTGTAAAAGCATTAATAATATCTTGATATTCCTCCATTGCTTCCGTAATAAAATGTCCGCTACCTGCTGCATAATCAATCATTGCAGGTAATTCGGGTGCTTCTTTGTTCACTTCTTTTTCTATCATAAGTTTGATAGGTAAAGAGCGAACAATAAATTTTGTAATTGGTGGCGGCGTAAAATATTGTCCTACTTCTTGTTTTAATCCTGTTGTTAGAAGTTTCTCAAAGAAATCAGATAAATGTTGTTGCTTCCTTGGATAACGAATTTGATATTTTTCTAAAAGTTTTACAACATCTTTTAATACACGTTGATTTTCATCAAAACTATCGTCATCTAAAACTTCTTTTATGTTAAGAATATTATTGAATTTTAATATTTTTTTCTTTTTATCTCTTAACTCTTCAGTGGTAGCATATTTAAAATCTGTGTCTTTTATACCTTCAATTTCTTTTGCCAAAAAAGCATATAAGCCTTCTTTGTGCAAATTGATTAACCGTACTTGAAAATCCACATCATTGTCATCTTCTCGCCAATGGAATTCTAATTCATCTTCATTTCTTTTAGCTTCATCGTATAATTTTGCCAGAAAAAGATTGAAGATTTTATTAAACGCATTTGGTTTGTCGGAAACAGAATGTTTACGAAGTATGGAAGCAAACTCATGAAATATCTTAGTGCTTTCTGCTTCGTTTAACGCTACTAAATCATTTTTTATAAAAATCTTACTTTTAAAATCGTAGGGTGGATTTTCCCACACGCCTTGATGTTTAGTAATTTTGTTCCAAGTGTTATAAAAGTCTTTAACATCACCTACTCTATATTCATTCTCGATTTTAACAATTTCATTCCTGTAAATGATTTCATTATTACTTAATTGTGAGGCATAAAGCATTACTAAATCTGCCTTATTACTGAATTTGAAATAAGTAAATAATTGTCCTCCGTCTTTCTTTATTCTTGAAAATTCTTTGTCAAACTCTTTTCCGTAGGTTTTACATTCAATCAATAAATATTCTGAACCATCTTCACGAGTAACACAAATATCCAATCTCCCGGATGTTCCATGCCCTGCAGGATAGACTTTTTCGAGTGAAATATTTTCGGGCTTAAATCCTTTTTCAAGTAATCGGTTAACACATTCCAAAACAACCCAATCTTCGGGTTTAGTAATATTTTGAAAGTCCTTGCCCTGATTTTTAATTTTACCGCCAAAATAAAAAACACTTTTTTCAAAATCGATTTCAATACAATAATTATCAGCATATTTTTTTATAAAAATTCCTGCTGTGTTTTCTTTAGGCAAAAAACCCAATTTTTGTATCAAATTTTTATTATTCATGGTTTTAAAGACTTGGCGGTGCTTTTAAGTTATAATAATTTCAATATTATAATTATAATGCAAATATATTCATTTTAATTAAAAAAATCTAACAATTAAAAAAAACAATTTAGTTTTACATATCTAATATTTTTCAACCATTATTGCTTAAAACTTATGATAATTGTACAATACATAGAATAATTATACTTTTATTTTAAAACTTTTCAACTATTAATTGTTAGTTTTTTAACCAATTTAATTTCAATAAACACTACATTTGCTAATAATTTGCTAATAAAAATGAGAATTAAAATTATTGTAATTCTATTATTCATTATTCAAAATATTGTTGCACAAGATACTGTGAAACGAAAACCTTTTATTTTTTATCCCGGATCATATAAAACTTGGGAATATAAAATTAGCACAGGCGTGAGCCTTACTCGAATTCCTGTTGAAATTGTTGAAGAAGAAATAAACTCATTACCAATGATAAATTGTGATTTTAGAATGGGTTTCCCGAAAAAATTCTTGCTACATTCAAAAATTAATGCAAATTATATATCAAATATGTTTTCAATTGCAATACAAAAAAGTATTATCGACAAGAAATTTTCTTTTGCTATCGGTGCTAATTCTTCATTTTGGTTTGGTCAATTATATCAAGATGTTATACGACTTAATGCTATTGGATTTATTTTAAATCCATACATAATTGGCGGTGTTCACTTAAAAGATTTTTATTTATCTTTAAAATTTGAAAATCAACTGATTAGCAAAATGAGAACAATTTCCGATAACACAATGCTCGGTAAAAGTTCTCAGCCAAATTCGGCATATTCGTTGCAATTTCAAATTGAACAACCTCTTTGGAACAACCATTGGGTAGCATTGGGTGCTAAATTTAATTATGCTACTTTTAACTATCAATCTTGGCTTACATATTCGGCTATCGATAAATATCTTTTATATCCCGAGTACTCTTTTACTTTTATTTTTTAAAATATTTAGTAATGAAAAAATTAAAAATCTATTTTGCCATTTCAATTATCATTTTATTATCTCAAGTTGTAACTACATCGTGCTATAAAGACTACGTTGAAATTCCGCAAAACGACACATTAGGTTTGTTGTTAGGAACAACTCCTTTAACCGATACAATGATGAAAAAAATTGAAGGTATTTATAACGCAAATTCATCAATATTTGGCAATAAAGTAGTGTTAAAAGCTATTGGTAATAAATATTTGTCTGTTTTTGCTTTAAAAAGCGAATCATATATAATACTTCAAGCAGGAATTAAAGACTCTTCAATCATTTTTCAAGGCTATTGGAGATTTGCTTCAAACCCTGAAACTGGATTAGTTATTATGAATATTACGCCCGAAAATGGTTCAAAACAAATAATTCAAGGAGCTCAACCAAATAATATAATTTTAAATGGATTTTTTGGTCGATATTCTGAGTACCCAGCAAATGAATTTGAACTCACATTTTTACAACCAATTACCAAAACTATCGATAATTATTGGATAATTGCCCATAGAGGAGGTGGACGAAATGCAGATTTGTTGCCAGCATCCGAAAATTCGTTAGGAATCATTGAGTATTCCGAACGATTAGGTGCAAATGCAATTGAAATTGATGTAATGCAAACCAAAGATGGAGTTCCTGTGCTTTTTCACGATGAAATTATGAGTAAACGATTGATAAATGAAGATTATTTTATTGGAAAAATATCTGATTATAGTTTTGCTCAACTAAGCTCATTTTGCACTTTAAAAGATGGTTCAAGAATTCCTACATTAGACGAAGCCTTGCAAACTGTAGTAGATAAAACCAATTTAAAATTAGTTTGGATTGATACAAAATCAACAGGAATGATGGAAAAACTTGTTACTTTGCAACAAAAATATATTGCTTTGGCTGCTCAAAAGGGAAAAACACTCGAAATATTAATAGGAATTCCAAGCATTGAAGTTTATAATGAATTTACAAACTATCCAAATTTTCAAAATTATCCATCAATTTGCGAACTCGACGAAAACTATCTTGCACAAGCAAAATCAAAAATATGGGCACCACGATGGTCGCTTGGGTTACTCGACGAAAGAGTTGGCTCATTCCACAATAATGGAGTTAGAAGCTTTGTGTGGACACTTGATGAAACAGAATTAGTAAGATCTTTTATTAAAAAAGGAAATTTTGATGGTATAGTTACAAATTTTCCAAGTATTGTTGCTTATGAATATTACACATCTGAATAAAAGTATTTTGATATTATTTTTATTGGTTTTTGCTAATGAATTTTATGCACAAAATAAAATTGATAAAGCAAGAAATTTTGCATTATCGGCAACAATAACAAACGGATTTCTTGCTAATATTAATTATGAAACTGATTTTACAAAAAATATCTATTATTCACCGTCAGCAAGGCTTTTATGGAAACCAAATCATAAATTAAATATTGGTATCGAAAGTGGCTATTTAACAATATCAAAGATAGATTCTTCAGTGGTTTCAACTGCATTTGGCAACACATCATTTAAAGCCCGATTAAATGCATTACCTCTACTTTTAGTTTTCAATATGAATATTTCAAAAATACAATTTTACTACGGAATAGGATTAAGTAGAATTACATCACGTCTCGAAGCATTTAACGATAAAGTAGTTGTAAGAAGCTGGTATTACTGTTATAATACTTCAATTGCATACAGTTGCAAGCTTTCAAAAAATATAGAACTTGGAATTGAAGCAAAAAGTTATTTTTTCCCAAAACTTCAGAAAATTTCTGGTGGTGCAGTTGTAAATTTATCGTATAATTTTTTAAAATGGTGAATTGATTTTATTAATCTTACTTCATTTTTGTCATCCTACATTTGCAAATTATAAAAAAGGATTAAATTTGAATAATAAT
>CAZRCF010000174.1:0-6383 GCA_964598505.1 uncultured Lentimicrobiaceae bacterium
TTCAAAAGGAATTAATTTTAGCTTAATCGAAAAAATTGGAACAGCTTCAATAAATAATTATATTACAGATATAGAGCTAATTAAACAATCAATTTTTCAATACACTCAATTATAAATTGCATGATTTCGATTATTAAAGCACCCGAAGAAATTAACTGCTCAATTGAACTCCCGTATTCAAAAAGTTTGATTAATAGAATTGTTATATTATCTGCGTTGAGCGGAATTAATTTGCCCGAAAATTTTAAATCCGATTCAACAGATGTTTTAGTTTTAAAAAAAGCAATTCGAGAAATTAAAAACTCAAAAAACTCAAAAATTCCTATAGAAATTAATATTAACGATGCCGGAACAGCAGCGCGTTTTCTAACTTCAATGCTTGCAATTACTGAAGGTGAATGGATTCTTAAAGGGTCTGAAAGAATGAATCAACGACCAATTAAGCCTCTTGTTGATGCACTTAATAGCATTGGAGCCGATATAAAATTTGCAGACAACAATGAATATTTCCCATTAAACATTTCAGGGAAAACTAATTTGGGAAAATATATTAAAATTGATGCTTCGCAAAGCAGCCAGTTTGTAAGCTCATTAATGCTTATTGCTCCATTTTTGCCCGATGGTTTAGAAATTGAAATTATTGGCAAATCGGTATCAAAATCGTATATTAATAATACAGTTAAACTGTTGCAAATTTGTGGTATTGAAATAACACAAAAGGAACATGTTTATATAATAAAAAAAGGAAGACCAAATTTTGGCGCTATAAAACCTGAAAGGGATTGGTCGGCAGCAGCTTATTGGGCTGTAATTGCACTATTAACTTCAAATAGTAAAATTGAATTTTCAAATTTATCATCAAACTCTTTACAAGGCGATTCGGCAATTTTATCTTTTTTAAAACCGTTAGGATTAGCGTTTTCCGAAAACCAAACTTTAACATTTTATAAAGAAGAAGCTCCAGTTTTGCCCCCAAAATTAGAGATAAATTTAATAAATCATCCCGATCTTTTTCCTCCGTTAGCAGTTTTTTTTGCAATAAAAGGAATTTCAATTGTTTTTTTTGGATTAGACACTTTAAATAGTAAAGAGAGCAGAAGAATAAACGCAGTTGCTGATATTTGTTCAAATGTTGCTGAAGTAAAATTTGCTGAAAAGAAATTTTCAATTATAAAGGCAAAAACAATTTTTCCGGTAAAAGTTTTAGCAAATACTCACAACGACCATCGAATAGCTATGGCTTATTCATTATTAGCGTTTGCAGGTATAAAAATAGAAATTCCCGACCCAAAAACGGTTAATAAATCATACCCAAAATTTTGGGAAGATTTAGAAAATGCAGGTTTTGTAATAAAATAAAAATAGTTTCAAAATAAAAAACCATTTATTTACTTGCTTAAAAAAAATAAAATTGTAAATTTGCATCTGCAAAACTAATTGTCCGATGGTGTAATTGGCAACACGTCTGCCTCTGGAGCAGAAGAGTATAGGTTCGAAGCCTATTCGGACAACAAAAAAACATATCAAATTTAATTTGATATGTTTTTTTGTTTAAAAATAAAAGAGGTTTTGTGTCTATAGTTAGTTAACAATATATCGTTAAACAACAAATTATTTTTATATATAAAACAAAAATAAAAATTATGGATTTAGTATAATAATGAAACTAAAATTATTTTTTTGCGTAAACATCATAAAAAGCATAATTATTAAATAAAATTTTGCATATAGCAATCAAAAATAGATTAACTTTGTAAACTTAAAGCATTAAATATAAATGGGTTTATTTTCATTTTTCACAAAAGAGATAGCGATTGACTTAGGAACAGCCAATACAATAATCTATCACAACGATAAAGTAGTTATAGACGAGCCTTCAATAGTAGCTATTGAACGTTCTTCGGGTAAGGTAATAGCAGTAGGTAAAAGAGCTTTATTAATGCACGGGAAAACACATGAAAACATTAAAACAATTAAACCGTTAAAAGATGGAGTAATTGCCGATTTTCAGGCAGCAGAATATATGCTTCGTGAAATGATTAAAATGATGACTCCAGGCAGACAACTTTTTCCGCCAGCATTACGAATGGTTATTTGTATTCCCTCTGGAATTACTGAAGTAGAAGAACGAGCAGTTCGTGATTCTGCCGAACAAGCCGGTGCTAAAGAAGTAAGATTAATTCATGAACCTATGGCTGCTGCAATTGGCATTGGTATTGATGTGCTTGAACCATCAGGTAATATGGTTATCGACATTGGCGGTGGAACAAGCGAAATTGCTATCATTGCATTAGGTGGTATTATTAGTAACAAATCAATACGCACTGCCGGAGATGATTTTAATTCGGATATTGAAGAATATATGCGTAAACATCACAATATTTATATTGGCGAACGTACTGCCGAAAAAGTTAAAATTGATGTTGGTTCCGCTCTTAAAGAACTTGATAATCCACCAGAAGAACTTGCTGTTCATGGACGCGACCTTTTAACTGGTATTCCTAAAGAAGTTATTGTTGGTCATGCAGAAATTGCTGAAGCTATTGACAAATCAATACAGAAAATTGAAATGGCAATTCTTAATGCTTTAGAAAATACTCCACCCGAACTATCAGCTGATATATTACGCACAGGTATTTATTTAACTGGTGGTGGTGCATTATTAAGAGGACTTGACAAACGTATTTCTCAAAAAACTAAACTTCAAGTTCATATTTCCGACGACCCATTACGAGCTGTTGCTCGTGGTTCGGCAATCGCCCTTAAAAACTTTAATAAATATCCTTTTTTGATAAAATAGTAAGATATAACATATTAAACCTCTTAAAACAAGAGGTTTTTTTATTATAAAAAGATTATTTATAATAGATAATCCTTATTTTTGCAAAATCATAGAATAATAATATGCGTAATCTTATAATCTTTCTTTGGAAAAACATCTATTTTTTTCTTTTTGTAGCCTTAGAGATACTTTCTTTTTGGCTGATTGTTGAAAACTCAAACTATCAACGTTCAGCTATAGTTTCATCTACTAATTTGGTTAGTGGTAATATAATAAATACTTGGGGCAATATTACTCAATATTTTAATTTAAAAGACAAAAACGATGAACTTGCTTTACAAAATGCCAAATTGTTAAACCAAATGCCAAATTCATATATGGCAAATTCAAATTCTACATTTATTAAAAATGACACTATTTATAATCAACAATTTTCATATACAGATGCTAAAGTTATAAGTAATTCTATAAATAAACAAAAGAATTTTTTGATATTAAACAAGGGATCTAATTTTGGAATACAAAAAGAAATGTCTGTTATATCCCCTACAAATGGAGTTATTGGTTTTGTTAAAGATGTTTCAGCAAATTTTTGTTCAGTTATTTCATTGTTAAACAGAGACACAAAAATAAGCTCTAAAATAAAACGAACCGGTTTTTCGGGTACTGTTTTATGGGATGGTTTAGATTATAGATATGCCAAACTAATCGATATACCATACCATTTAAATGTTGTTGTAGGTGATACTGTTGTAACGTCAGGTTATTCAGCAATTTTTCCTGTTGGAATTAATATAGGTACCGTTTTGAGCGTTAAGCCTAACAAAAATGATAACTTTTATTCTATTGTAGTTAAATTAGAAACCGATTTTAATAAAATTGATTATGTTTATATAATTAAAAATCAATTTAAATCGGAGTTAGATAGTTTGCAATCAAAATTTAAACAATGAACAGTTTTATAAACCATTTTTTGCGTTTTGTGTTTTTAGTATTATTTCAAGTTTTTATTTTAAATAATATAAATCTTGGCGGATATATAAATCCAAATATATATATACTATTTATTTTAATGCTACCGTTTAATACAAACCGTTTGTTGTTAATATTATTTGGCTTTATATGCGGCTTTTCAATTGATATACTTTCGGGTGGAATAATTGGTATTCATTCTGCATCCTGCGTTTTAATTGCATATATTAGACCAAATGTTATATCTCTTATTTCAACACAACGAAGTTTTGAAACAAACTCAGTTCCATCAGTAAAAGATATGGGGTTTAAATGGTTTTTAACTTATATAATAATTTTAACAATAATTCATCATTTAATGTATTTCTATATTGAAATATTTTCTTTTAGAGATTCAATTTATACATTAATTAGAATTTTTATAAGTTCGTTTTTTACAATTAGTTTACTTATAATTAGCCAATATATTATATATATTCCAGGGAAAAATAAAAAGTAAAGATCGCTATTATTTTTTTTGTTTTTGCTTAAAATGCAAAAAAATTAGCGAATAAACTGATATTATTTTTCTGATGAATTACCCTCTATCATTAAAACAATTTCACCTTTAATAGTTTGAGTTTTATAGAAATTTAACAGGTTCTCTAAGGTGTTACGAACATAAGTTTCATAAAACTTTGATATTTCACGAGCAACACAAGCTTTGCGTTCGGCACCGAAATGCTCAATAGCTTGTTCCAGAGCTTTTACTAATCGATGCGGAGATTCATATAAAACAACAGTATAAGGTGATTGCGAGAGCTCTTTTAATGCAGTTTGACGTCCTTTTTTATGAGGTAGAAATCCATAAAATACAAATCTATCGCAAGGCAAACCAGAAGCAACTAAAGCAGGAACAAATGCAGTAGCACCTGGCAAACACTCAACTTCAATATCATTTTTTAAGCATTCGCGAATAATTAAAAAACCGGGATCGGAAATACCAGGAGTACCAGCATCGGATGTAAGTCCTACTGATTCATAAGTTTTAATGCGTTCAATAAAGCGATCTAAAGATTTATGTTCGTTGTGTAAATGATAGGCAATTAGTGGTTTGCTAATATTCAAATGTTTCATCAAATTTCCTGTGGTTCGGGTATCTTCACAAAGCAGAGCTTCTACATTGTTTAAGGTTTTTATTGCCCTAAGTGTAATATCATCTAAATTGCCTATTGGAGTGGGTATTATATATAGTTTTGCCATTTTTTTAGCGATATGTTTTTACGAAATTGGTAAGTAATTTAAAAATAGGAATATATCCCTTAAAAGTAAGATTGGCGGAATTATCTTCGGGATGGTGATAAGGACCAGATTTTCCCATACCATAGATAAAAACTGATGGAACTCCACTCTTATGAAAATAATGATGGTCGCTATTAGCGGCTTCACCTCTACTTACCACTTTTGTTAAATATTTTTCTTGATTATTTATACTAACTAAATGATTATATGCTTTTTCATAAACTGTCCCGTTTACAACTGTAATACCATTTTCGCCGGTACCAACCATATCTAAATTAAACAATAATTTTATGTTTTTTAATGGAAATAATGGGTGGTTTGTATAATAATATGAGCCTAAAATTCCAGCTTCCTCACCGGTAAAAGCCATAAAAGCAATTGAATAATATGGTTTGTTTTCGGGCGAAGAATAATATTTGGCTAAATCGAGTATAGTTGCAATGCCACTTGCATTATCATTTGCTCCCGGAAAAAATGTATTTGCTCCCATGCTTCCTATATGGTCGTAATGAGCAGTAAAAACTATAAAGGTATCAGGCTCAATATTTCCTTCAATAAAAGCTATTACATTATTTGATTTGTATTTTTGTACAAATTCATTTTCAATATTTACTGTTATAGTTTTTGGTGGATTTTTTACTGATGATTTTTGAATTTTTATTACAGTTGAATTAATTGGCAAATTACAAGCCCAAATACCTGTTGCGTCTAATTTGTCGCTAACAATTATTACTCCTTTTGCATTGAAAACATTTTCGTGTCCCAAATAATAAATAACATCACTAATTTTAGAAAAAGATTTTGATTTTTGTTTTTTTTCACTAAGTTTAGTTAAATCGATGTAAACAAAGGAGTTTGACAAATCATTTTTTTCGGAAAATTGATTTATTTTTTTTGTCTTACTTAATTTTGCAGCATCAAATTCAACAATTTGAAATGTTCCTTTACAACCCGAAGAAGAAGGTGAAATTCGATAATCATAAAATGGTTTTAAAATAGAGTCATTAATAATAACCTCCATTGAACTAGGAAAAGTATTTACAGAAAATGAAACTGGCTGCAAGTACCCATCAGAAAATGATGTTGTTCCGTTTTTTTCAAACTCTTTTTTAATAAAATTTGCAGCTTTAACATCTCCTTTTTTTACATATCCTCTACCAAACATATTAATTGAGCACAGAGAATCAACAATTGTGCGAGTGTATATTGTATCTTGCGATTTCCCTGATAAAAGAAAAAGAATTAATCCAAATAATAATAATTGATTTTTCATTTATTTTAACTTAGTATAGAATTTTACAAAATTAGTGAATATTTTTTAGAAGTCGCCTCACCAACGAAAGACTTA
>CAZRCF010000175.1:0-6369 GCA_964598505.1 uncultured Lentimicrobiaceae bacterium
TGGTTTTTTAAAAACGAAATTTATTATACCGTTATTGTTTATAATAAAATATTTTAAATAATGTTAAATAGGGGGGGGGGTAATTAGTTATAATTAAAATAAGTAGTTATACATTTGCACTAATTCAATTTATTAATATTTAATAAATATAAAAAACCAGCGGGTTTGCAACCCGCCAGTTTAATTTACACACATAACTCCGTATTAACGAAATTACTATTTGCAAAGATAACACAAAATAATAAAAATTGGAGAATGCGGTATAAGATTTTTTAATAAAGAAAATCTTATAATGGAAAATTGCATTGAATATTTTCCTGAAAAATTATCATAATAAAGTAATTAATACAAAAAGTAATGAAAAAAATATTTTGTGTAGCAATAGCAATTATTATATTTGTCAGTTGTAAAAAAGAGGAGCAAATAACAGAAATAAATCAAACAAACAAAAGCAATATATTGCAACAAAAATCAAGTTTAGATTACAGTAAGTACGAAATATATCAAAAACTAGATACTATAACAAATGATACTATTGATTGTGAGATTTTAGCTCAATTTAATAAAGAACTAAAATCAAATTCGGCTGTTGATAAACCATTAGATTTAGCAATTTTTCAGATGGAATCATATTTTAATATTAAATATGGGCTACTTGTGGGTATTGATGGAAAATTTGGTGGTGAGCTTAAAGATTTTACAAGTTTTGAATTTCAAGTGCCCAGTTTCACAAGAGATAATAATATTTATGTTAATGGTAATTCGCTTGTAAGTGCTTATAAAAAAGTATCAATGGAAATAGTTAGCTGGTTAAAAAGCATAAATTGCGGTTTAGTTTTATCCGATTTTAGTATTACGGATATTAATAATGGTTACACTACTTTTAAAGCAGATGTATCTGGCGGAGTTTCTAGTCGTCTACCTATTACACCCAAAAGAATTATTAAACCAGAACAACAAGTTATTCATCCTGTACACCCTATTGCAGCTTATCCTTATGCTACAAATCGCCACTGGTACATACCATTTTCAAATACTGGTGATTATGGGTTTACTGTAGCTTTAAACCCAAATATTGAATATCAAAATATTATTGAAGGGTTACCTACTTTAACTTATATTAATGTTCAAACTCCTATTACAAATTATAGATATGATGGATCTTCATCTTTTTTGCCATATTATAAAATTGTAGCGGGTGTTAATAATATGTGGAATACAGGAGTTAATGATAATCCGACAGAAGCGTTACATTTTTATAAAGAATGGTTTACTGGTAGTAGTTGTGGTATTAATTATCAAGGCAGAGGAGATAGGGCTTTGTGTGCAAAAGTATCTTCTTACTTTTTACCTATTCAGCTTCCTCGTACGCACAATCTTCTATATATTATAGGAACTCCGAAATATATTAAAGCATATAATATTGCTGATTTTACTGATTAATATTATATTTTAAAAAAAACAAATAGTGTTTTTCAAACAAATAGTATTAAATTTGTAATACCTAACGAAGCAAAGTATATGGTAATAAAATACTTTGCTTCGTTTACAATGGAAAAAATTAAATATACTTATGAGTGGTTCCCTGAAAATTAGATTTTTCGAGTCAACAAAATAAAATGAGAAATAGTTATTAAGTGATTAAGGAAAATAGTGATTAAGGGAATCCTCAATCATTAATCACCCAATCACTTAATAATAACGAAACAAAAAACCAACAAATGAAAAAAATATTATTCTTTTTATTATTAATTGCTTTTGCTAAAGTATTATTTAGCCAAAGTGAGATTAGGCTCTTAACCCAAATATCCGATGGAATTGGTCCATTCAGATTAGTGTTATCAGATTCAAACGATTTTATTGTTAGTGTTTTTCATAAAAATGCATCAACCGGTATTGCTGATTCATCATTTATACAAAAAATTGGCAAAGATGGTACAATATTAAAAACATTATATGTAAGCAATTATTTTCCCGGTTCTCGTATTTATGTTCAGAAATTTATAAAACATAACGATGGAAATTATATAGGATTATTAAATTTATTATACGGTGATACACTCACAACTTATAAAACGGCACTTATATATTTTAACGACAATTTAGATGTAACCTCAATTAAAATGATAGGCGATACATCAAAATCTTTATTTTCGGGGACATTTATTATTAATAGTAATCAGCAAATTATTTTAAGTGGAAATAAATATAAAAACGATAGTAGTAATGTTATTGATAGTGTTTTTATTAAAAAATTAAGTATTGAGGGTGATATAATTAAAGAGTTTAGTTTTAAAGATACACAAAATTTTCAAATAACTAATAGTTTAATTGAATTATCTTATTATGGTGTTTATGTTATAGGATACCCACTAAGTCCTATACATTATTTTGTTGATACTAACTTTCAAGCAGTTCGTAAAATATGGTATGGATCAATGGATTATCTTCCAGCAACTTCTTATCCAATATCCGATAGAAAATTTATAACTAGCGTTGATGTTTATATAGATGATTCTATTACATACCTACCACTGCCCAAAAATGTTGGCTTTGTGATAAGAGACACCACCCCTTCTCCTTCAGAAATTGATACTATTTCGCCAGTGCCAGTAGTTTATCAATTTGGCGAGTTAGTAAATGAAGATTGGGGTCCCGTAATTTGCTTTATTCAGCCCGATACTGTTCTCTTGTTGTTTTTTTACTGGGGCGATCCCAATATATCTTATAACAATGTATTCACATTAGTAAAAACCACTACAACTGGCAATGTTATATGGAGTAAAGATTATATAAGTGATGTTAATAGATATCTATTTGTTACTGCTACTGATAATAATATTATATTATATGGCTTATATTGGCAAGGCAATGATGAGCGTATTACCGATCCAATAATAATTAGTTTAAATAAAGAAGGAGAAGTAATAGCCACAATAGGTAATTTTCATTTAACACCAAATAATATTTTATTATATCCAAATCCAGCCAAAAATGATGTAAATATACAATTTGATAATAGTGTTCAAAAAATGGAACAATTAAAAATTTCAAATATAATGGGACAAACTGTTTACGAAAAAGATATTTCATCATCAACAAATATTAATCAAACAGTTGATGTTTCATCGTTTGCAAAAGGTGCTTATTTTGTACATTTAAAAGGGAAAAACAAAATTAAAACAGAGAAATTAATTATACAATAATTTAACTTACCCTAAATTATTAATAATCAATATTTTATTAAGCGTTCCGAACTCTCGAAGAGTTCGGAACGCTATTTTTTTTAATCAACTCTAACACATCCTCAACTTTAATATTTTCACCTTTTATTGTAAATGTTGCTTGGTTATAAAATATTTCACGTTTTAATAATAATTCTTCAATAAATTTTGGCAAATCATCATAAGCAATGGTTTCCAGAAGCGGTCGCTTCTTTTTTGAGTTAATTAGTCGTGTTTTTATCGATTGGGGGCTAAGTTTAATATACAAGCTAATTCCATTTTCGTTTATTATTTGCATATTATCGAAAAAACATGGAAGTCCCCCACCACAAGAGATTACAGCATTTTCTATTTTTGTTGTTTTAATAAGTTCTTCCTGCTCTAATTTACGAAAATGGGCTTCTCCATATTTTTCAAATATTTCAGATGTTTTTAACCCTGTTTTATTCTCTATAGAGTAGTCGGTATCGATAAAAGAATAATTTAAACGATTTGCAATTTTCCGTCCAATTGTCGATTTACCAACACCCATAAAACCAATTATATAAATTTTCATACGTTCATTTATATTTTAATTATTTATTTGTCGTATGGAACTCGCTAATTATCATTCTATTGGGTGAAATATTGTTTAATGCTCGTTTCATATTTAAAAAATTTGTGCGAAGCTAAAAAGCTTCGCACATTTTATTTATTAAATTATTTAAGTTCAATTTTGTTAAATAAATGAACCATTTACCGTTTACTATGCACCGTGTACCATTAAACTATTTTGCTTCAATAATATTAATTGAACCTTCAGCTTTTGTTTCAGTTTTAACTTCGGCTTCTTTTTCAACAAAACCTTTTATAGTTAAAGTAACATTAGATCTTTTTGGGTCGTTTGTAATAACTGTAATACTTTTACTTTGGTCGCCTGCTCTACCGGAAGAATTAAAAGCAGCTTTAATATTAGTACTTTCACCTGGTAATAGTTCAGTTTTTTCTGCATTACTTGCTGTACAGCCGCAACTTGCTTTTACTTTTCTTATAATTAATTTAGATTTTCCTGTATTTGTAACTACATAATTATGATCAACAGTTTTCCCTATTACAATTTTTCCGAAATCGAAAACTTCGCTATCAAAAGAAACTTTTGGTGCATTTTCTAACTGTTCGGGTGTGAGTTTCGAGAAATCTTCACTTATATTTGCACTAACAGTAATTGCTTTTTCAACTTGAGCAGTATCGTTAGTTTTAAATGTAAAACGATCGTAAACATAACCAATATCACCACGTTTTGAGGCATCATATTGAAAAATTATTTTGCCTTCTTGTTCAGGTTTAAGTTTTTCAGGTATTGCTTTTGCATAATTAATGTATGCAGGTAGTTTATCGAATGTTATATCCATAGTTTTTTTACTTGTATTGTAAATTTTAACTGTGTCTATTTTTACCTGAGTGTTAGTTAAATTAAAATATAGCTGATGCGAAATAAAACGTAATGAACCTTGAGCTTGAGTATATGTTTCAAGTTTTGTTTTAGGTTTTGGGATTACATTACCTTTAAAAGCAACATTAACCATATTATTAGTTGGTTCGTTAGTTGAAATTGCTATTGAATAATTGAAAGCACCATTTCGTTTTACAGGGTCAAAAGTTGCGTTAACAAACCCCATTTTACCTGGTTTTACAGGTTCTTTTGTGTAATCAGTTGTTGTGCAGCCACAACTTGGTTTTACACTCATTATTTGCACGTCAGTTTTGCCAATATTTTTAAATTTGAAAATTTTGGTTATTTTCCCTTTTTCTTCATTGACGTTACCAAAATCGAAAACATCTTTTTCAAATTTAATACTTGAAGCGTTTGGACTTGGTTTAGTTACTTGTTGTTTTTGAGCTTTTAGCTCAACATTGCTACATAATGCAACTGCTGCGATTAGGATAAAAAACTTTTTCATTTTTGTTTAAATTATTAATATTTATTATATATTAAGACAAAATTATTAAAAAAAAGGTTGCCTGATACATTTTTTTTTATTTTTTTATGAAATCAATTTTTATTTATTTACAATTATTTCTTGTGCAAAATTATCAATATTAATACCATCAAAATTTCCCGAACTCATTAAAAGCAGGTTTGTGTTTTCCATATTTTTCGATTTCAGATAGTTAGCAATTTTTTCCGAATCATTAAAAATTAAAATATCGTCTCTGCCAAAATTATTAAAAATGTCGTTTTCGGTTAAATTTGGCAATTTTTTTAATTCTAAAGCATGCTTACTAAAAAATACAATTGCTTCATCAGCTTTTTCCATCGAATTATTATATTGATTTAAAAAATCCGAATTCAAACTACTGTAAGTATGTAATTCAATACATGCAATTAGTTTTCTGGTTGGATATTGTTCTTTTACAGCTTCAATAGTAGCTTTTAGTTTCGATGGCGAATGAGCAAAATCTTTAAAAATTAATGTTTTTGCCGACTCTGCAATTTTTTCTAAGCGTTTTGAGGCACCCGAAAAAGTTTTTATTGCTTCATAAAAATGCAAATCGGAGATGCCAATTCTGTTGCAAACTAATCTGGCACCTTCCATATTCATTAAATTGTGTTTGCCAAATATTTGTAATTCAAATTTTTGATTATTATAATTGATAAATGTTTTATTGTTTTCAATAAAATAATTTGGTAATGAATAAGGATATTTGTTTTTCAGATTTGTGTTTTCGCCAATTTTTCTAACCTCATCATCGATTGAACAATAAATTAGTGATCCGTCAGCAGGAATTATATTAGCAAATATTTTAAATTGGTCGATATAATTTTCAAAAGTTGGAAACACGTTAAAATGATCCCATGCAATACCGCTAATTAATGCAATATCTGGCTTGTATAAATGAAATTTTGGTCTTCTATCAATAGGCGAAGTTAAATACTCATCGCCTTCCAAAATAATGTATTTTGCACTTTCCGAAAGCCTAACCATAACATCAAATCCTTTTAGTTGAGCCCCAACCATATAATCGGTATCAATTTTATGAAATTGCAATACGTGCAATATCATCGAAGTTATAGTTGTTTTGCCATGACTTCCGCCAATAACTACTCGTATTTTATTTTTCGATTGTTCGTATAAAAATTCAGGATACGAATATATTTTTAATC
>CAZRCF010000176.1:0-6361 GCA_964598505.1 uncultured Lentimicrobiaceae bacterium
AATTTCTACTTTTTCTTATGGCAATTGTCTTCAGTAGTATTACGTGGGGACAAACAACCTTAATTTCGCCCACAGGCGATGGAGGATTTGAAACAGGAGCAACTCCTACTTTAAATAATTGGACTGCAGTAAATTCTTCTACTGATGGCTGGTATATTGGTTCAGTTCCAGTAGTTAGTAATGGAAGCAATTGTGCATATATCTCTTCAAATGCAGGTGTAGCTTGGACTTATTCGCAATTTAGCGTAATACAACATCTGTATTATGATGTTACTATTCCTGCCGGTGAGTCAAAAATATCATTATCTTTTAAATGGAAAGCCATGGGTGAGGGTACAACAACCTCCGACTGGGATAACATGAAAGTTTTTTTTGGTTTGAGTTCATCAATTGGAGTTCCGGTGGCTAATACTGAAATTTCTTCTACTTATAAAATTTCTGGTGCAGGAGCAACAAGTGGAATGTATAAATTAAGTTCAACTTCTTATAACACAGAAACTATATCTTTAGTAGGAACACCTGGCTCTACCTACCGTTTAGTTTTTAGTTGGAAATCTGATGGTTCAGATATTGCAAATCCTCCATCTGCAATTGATGAAGTATCTCTAACATCTTCATTACCTATCACTCCAATTGCACCAACATCATTTACTTCAACTGCTATTTCTAATACTGGAATGACTATTGGATGGACAGATAATTCGACAAATGAAACTGCTTTTAGAGTTTATCGTTCAACAAATGATACTACTTATACTCAAGTTGGTACTGATATTGTTTCAACTACTACATCTGAAACAGGCACAACATATTCTTCAGTACAAACAGGATTAGTACCTAGTATTACATATTATTATAGAATTGCAGCAATGGCTGATGCCGAATCATCATATCTAACAGGAAATGAATCTACAAGCCCTCCCGGAAACATTACTTCAATAGCTTCAGGAAACTGGGATAATATTGCAACTTGGTCAACTGGTGTTGTCCCAACATCTACTGATAATGTTACAATTGCTGATGGAGATACTGTAACAATTAATACTAATGCTTCATGCTTTAACCTTAACGTTGGTGAAGGTAATTCCGGCATTTTAACTTTCGATAATAATACAACGGTTAAAAATATTACAATTAATAAATCTGTTAATATTGCTGCCGGAGGTTTATTTGATGCCGGCTTAGGTAATAAAACCAATACTATTTACATAGGAGGCAGCGCAGCCACAACAAATAATGGCACGAGTACAGGGAGTTTAACAGTTAATGGTTCTCTTGATTTTTATTTAGGTTCAACATCGGGTAAAGGAACAATCACGTTTTTTGGCAATCAAGATGCAACTATATCAGGTTCAGGTTATTTATGCGATTTTAATTCAATTGTAGTTAACAAAGGTAATACAACAGCAACAACTTTGGTAACGCCACCAGTTATAGAATTTTTGAGAGATTTTACTGTTCAAGGAGCTAATACTGTTGGTCTTATTACTACTCATACAGCCGGCACAGTAAAATTTGGAGGTACTTTTACTTTATCAACACCTTTATATACTGCTGTAGGTTATACTGTTCCTTCAATTGGAGGTTTATGGATTGCTAATCCTAATTTTTCATCAGTAGCTCAAACGGGCTCGCCAACTATTAGTGGGTTACTTAAAATTACTAATGGTATTTATAATGTTGGAACTGCTTCAGGTAATTCAATAGGTTTAGGTTCAAATAGTGATATAGTAATTGAAGGAGGTACAATAAATGTTGCAGGAAGATTTGCTGTAAGCAGTGCATCAAATATAGTAAATTTTATTCAAACAGGTGGAACTGTAAATGCTTGTATGCATACTAATGCATCTACAACATATTACAGTTTTGATATGGGAACAAGCACATCTACTAACTTTACCATGAGTGGTGGTACTATTAACATTATTAAAGGTTCGGGTGCAACATGGATAGGAACTTATGATTATAGAGGACCTATTGTAACAAATACAAATATTAATATTACAGGTGGAACATTGAATATAGGAAGTGCTTCAACTGTAGCAGCTTGTACTTATAGAATGTTGGGAATTGCACCTAATACAACATTAGATGCTACAAATAACCCAAATTTAACATTAGCCGGAAATACACAAATAAGAGGCGATTTAACAATAAATGGAACTGGAATTTTCTCTCCAAGTACTTTATATAATCTTGATATGAGAGGAAATAGCGTAACAAATTCGGGAAATATTATTAATAATGGTACATTAACCTTAAATGCAGGATCAACACAATCTCTTACATTTTCAAGCTCTTTTGGCAATCAAACACTTACAAATAATGGAACAATTACAGCTAATACTTTGCCAAGTTTAATTATTAATAATACATTTACCGGAGGTACAGTTACTTTGCCCGATAATTTTATAATTTCAAATGGTTCGGCAATTAGTGCAACATTAACATTAACAAACGGAATATTATCAGCAAATAATTTAACATTTGGAAATGGTGGAACAGCAGGCTTTAATCTTATTAATACAGCTGGTTCATTGGCGCAAACACCTACATATAATTTTGGTACAGGTGCAGTAAATTATACTTATAATGGTACTTTGGCTCAACAAACAATTGGAAATGAAATTCCTAGTACAATAACAGGTACTTTATTAATTAATAACTCAAATGGTGTTGTTCTTGGGAAATCGTTAAATGTTGATGCATTAACATTAACAAACGGTGAACTAACAACAACAGGTTACAATTTAACTGTTACAGGTACAACAGCGGCAAAAGTAACAAGAACAAATGGATATGTAAAAGGTGCTTTAATACGCAGATTACCTGTTAGCTTGGCTTCAGGAAGCACATTTTTATACCCATTAGGAAAAACTTCAACAACATATCGTCCTTTAGAACTTGTAAATCCTGTTACAAATGCAACAGGAGCAGTTGATATTAAAGCAGAAGTATTTGATGCAAACTGCAATGGTAGTATAGGTACAAATATGGCTTCATTAAATACAAATAGATACTGGTCGTTAGAGTTTACAAATGGCGATTTTACAAGCATTGATTCTGTTAGAGTTCGTTTAACAGAATCGGATATGGATGCTACTTATGGAATAGGAAAATCCACTACATCCAACGGTGCTTATGATTTAGTTAGTTCAAATCAACCATCATCGGGAACAATAACAAGTAATAAATTAACATCATTTGATTATTTTGTAGTAGGAGTAAAAAGTGTTCCAATGACAGTAACATCAACAACTACAACGCAAACTGTAACAACCAATGTTTATGAAAATGGTATAGATCAACAGATTATAGGAATACAGGTAGTTGCTTCTGGTAATGCAAGTCCTATTTCAGTTACTAATTTCGATTTGAACATTAATGGAACAACTAGTTTATCGGATATAACAAATGCAAAAATTTATTACACAGGAACAACAAATACTTTTGCAACTACTAATTTGTTTGGTAGTGCAAGTCCCGCAAATACATTTTCTATAACAGGTTCGCAACAGTTATCTGAAGGGACTCACTATTTTTGGTTAACTTATGATATATCTTCTACACCTACTGCTGAAAATTTTATTGATGCAGAATGTACAAATATAACAATAGGTGGAAACCCTAATACACCAACAGTTACAGCACCTACAGGCAATAGGCAAATAAAAAGTAGATTTATTGGTACAGTATTAGTTGGAACAGGACAAACATACACATCACTAACAAGTGCTGGAGGTTTATTTGAAGCAATAAATACACATGGTTTAAAAGGAGATGTTACTGTTAATATAGTAAGCGATTTAACAGAAACAGGTGCAAATGCCTTAAATCAGTGGTATGAAGCAGGAACAGGAAGTTATACATTAAAAATTGAACCAAGTGAAGCAGTAAATAAAACTATTTCAGGTTCTTATGCAGGTGGATTAATTCGCTTAAATGGAGCTGATAGAGTAACTGTTGATGGTAATTTCACAGGAAGTGGTCAATATTTAACATTCCAAAATAACAGCACATCGGGTTCGGCAGTAATAATGCTTTCAAGTTTGGGAACAGATGCAGGTGCCACATATAACACTATTAAAAATTGTAATATTAAAGCCGGTGCATTAACTTCCGGGATTTATGGTATAGCAGTTGGTGGTGCAACTATTGGATCAAGTGGAGACAATAATGACAATCTTACTATTGAAAATAATAATATTTCAAAAGCATATAATGGAATTTATATTTCAGCTAGTAATACAGGTGTAAATGATACATTAATTATTAATAATAATACAATTGGATCAAACTCTGCAAGCGATTTTATTATTGCAAAAGGTATATACATAAGTGGCGCAAACAATCCATTATTAAAACAAAATGAAATATTTAATTTAATTACCAATGTTTCTGTTACCAATGTTGGTATTGAAATAAGTTCTAATGTATCTAATGCTATTATTTCCAGAAATAAAATTCATGATATTCAAAGTAATTCTTCAAGTGGTTATGGAGCATATGGTATAAATATATCATCATCTACTAATGTTTCAAACATTGAAATTATAAATAATTTAATTTATAGTATAAATACAATAAATTATTCTACATCTAGTACAATTTATAATCCTTTTGGAATTAGAATTTCAGGTGGCACAGGTCATAAAATCTACTATAATACAGTTCACTTATTTGGAAACCAATTCGCATCAGGTTCAACAGGAACTCTATCATCATCATTGTTAATTACTTCTGCTGATGTTACAGGATTAGATACTAGAAATAATATCTTTGCAAATGGGATAGTTGGTTCTTCTGGATCTAATTCATATTCTATTTATGGAATTAGTGGTGTTACATTTGGAACAATTAATAACAATAATTATTATACTTATGGAATTTATGGCACTAAAATAGGTTATTTAGGTTCTGATAAAACAACTATAAATGACTGGAAAACAGCTACTACACAAGATTTTGCATCGCTAAATGTTGATCCTGCATTTACTTCAACTACGGATTTAACTTCACATTCAGGATTTTTATCAGCAGCAGGTGTAGATATTCCATCAATTACTATAGATTATAATGGTGTCACACGTTCAAATCCATCAGATATAGGAGCAATTAATATTCCGGGTTGTAGCGGAGCTATAGGTGGAACGGTTGCTGTTTCAGGTAGTTCTATTTTCTGCGGTACAAGCACCCCTGTAATTACAGCAAGTGGCTTCTCAT
This sequence comes from uncultured Lentimicrobiaceae bacterium, assembly GCA_964598505.1. Lineage (GTDB taxonomy): Bacteria > Bacteroidota > Bacteroidia > Bacteroidales > WCHB1-69 > CAZRCF01. The sequence goes on from CAZRCF010000176.1 coordinate 5,224, forward strand.
CAGGTTCCGGAAGTACATATAAATGGCAATACTCAAATGATAATTTTGTTTCTGATATTAATGATTTTGTTGGTCAAATTAATCCATATTCATTTAATACCGGTTTAGTATCAACTTCAACTTATTATCGTTTAAAAGTTAATTGTAGTAGTGGAACTGCAACCGATTATTCAAATGCAGTATTAATTACAATTAATCCTGTCCCTTCAGTTGTAGTTACACCAACTACAGCAGGATATTGTGTTACAGGTTCGCAATTATTAACAGCATCGGGTGCAGATACATACTCTTGGTCTCCATCGGCAGGATTAAGTGATACAACAATTGCAATAGTAACAGCATCACCTTCGATAACTACAACTTATACTGTAATTGGAACATCTGCTAATGGTTGTACAAAAGCTGCAACTGCATCAATCTCTGTTAATCCTTATCCAACAGCTGTCATAATTACTCCATCTACAGGTGATATATGTTAAGGTAGTGTACAACCTTTGGTTGTAACCGGTGGTACAATTTCAGGGCTAACTATTTTATCAGAAAACTTTAATGAAGCCACAAATTCATGGACAAAAATAAATAATTCAACCGGTGGCACACCTGCAAGTTCTGCATGGACTTTAAGACCTGATGGTTATGTTTATTCTTCTTATGGAACTTGGCATAGTAATGATAGCTCTCAGTTTTATCTTTCTAATAGTGATGAACAAGGTAGTGGTGGAACTACAGAAACAACACTGCAATCTCCATCTTTTAACACTTTAGGATTTTCTACAGCTTTAGTTAGCTATTATCATTATTACAGAGCAAATAGTCTATCTGCAAAAGTTGATTATTCTATAGACGGTACAAATTGGACAAATTTAAAGGAATATTCTACTACTGTAGGAGCTACAAATGGTTTTGTACACGATACTGTTTCATTACCTACTGAAGCATTAAATAAAGCGTCAGTTTATATTAGATTCAAATATGATGATGAATGGGGTTATTTCTGGGGCATTGATAATGTAAGTATTGTAGGATATCACCCTATGCCTTCAATTACTTGGTCGCCAGCAACTGATTTATATACAGATTTATATGCAACAATAGTATATACTGGTGAAAAGAACAATACAGTTTATTATAAACCTAC
>CAZRCF010000177.1:0-6354 GCA_964598505.1 uncultured Lentimicrobiaceae bacterium
ATTTTAAACAGGATTATTTCAATTGCACCGAGCAGCGCACTTTCTCAATTAATAAACGAAATACTTACGCAAACAGATTATTGGGGAACTTTGGAAAACTCCCCTGCCGCAGCACAGAAGCGATTAAATTTAGAAAAACTACTCAATTTCGCAAGGACTTTCCAATCTCGTGGCTTCCGTACATTGAATCATTTCGTAGAAGAACTTGACTTTTTAATCGAAAACTCAATGGGTGAAACCGAACCGGTTACTCTTTCTGATGAAGATGCTGTAAATATGGTTAAGTACGATTTAGTTAAGGAAATCAAACCCGTAAAAGCTAAAAAATAATGACTACTTACTTAGACGTAATACCATTAGAAACCGCAAAACTCTATTTAAAAGTAGATGCAGGACAAACTGAAACAGATGCGGAAATTACGCAAATGATAGGTAGTTCTTTGTCTATAATTGAAAAACGCACAAATCACATTTTCAAAACACGTAATAAAGTATATTACAAAGATTGTGCTTTGGTTCAACAAGTTAGAGTTTACGATTATCCAATTGATAACACAGTTACGTTATTAGATATTGTTTACCGACCAAATTATGCAATTGTCCCTACTATTAATGATGTTGTGACTTTAACAATTGGTTATTCCGATGTTGATGATATACCAACTGAATTAATCGATTGTGCTTTGGGAATTATTAACTTTTGGTTTTATAATTCAGAAACAAAAGGATCTGATAATTCTATTCCTGATTTTATAAATGCTACATTGGATCAAAACAGACGTTTTATATGAACCGAGCAAGAAAATACGATAGATTAATACAACTTTGGAAAACCACCGAGATATCTGATACTTACGGAGGTTATACCGTAACTGATGCTTTACAATCTACTTTCTGGGCAAACGTAAAAACACCAAGCTCACTAAATCAAAGCGATAACGGGACAGTTCAAAACATTAATCAAATCGTGTTTACTATTAGAAATCGTTACGATATTGATATAAACATCAAAGATAATTTCATATTGTATCATTCTAAAAAGTATCAAATAAATAATCTTGTAAACCAAGATTTAAACAATATTGAAGTTGAAATAGTTTGCAATGGAAATTAAAGGAATATCGCAAGTAGTCGCCCAACTCCGCAAATATGGAAAAGAAGTTGAAGAAGATATTGCTGATGTTACCGAGTTAGTAGCACGTGGAATTGAATTGAACGCAAAACAATTATCACCGACTAATTTTGGATCATTAGGACAATCTATTTTAGCTACTGAACAAAATAAAACTGTTTGGGATATTTCGGCAGGTGGCATAAAAGCACCTTATGCCGCTTTTGTAGAGTTTGGAACAGGAACTCTTGTAAATGTACCGAGTGAATGGACTGAAATAGCAGCTCAATTTAAAGGTAAAAAAGTAGGATTAAAGGGTGATTTTTTAAAACACATAAAAGAGTGGTGTAATGCAAAAGGAATAGAAGAAAAATATGCTTTTGTAATTATGCTGAAACTTTTAAGAGTAGGACAAAGACCACAACCTTATATGTACCCAAGTTATATAAAAGGTCGCCAAGATTATTTAAAGAAATTAAAATTATTACTCAAAAAATATGGCAGCACTAAATAGCACAAACCCAAGCAAACATATTAGAAAATCTGTTTATAATTTAGTAAACAGTACTTATCCCTGTTTTGATATGCAAGTTACAGGAAATAAAAACCCTACTGAATACGTGCTTATGACAAGCCAAAGCAAAACTATTGACAAAGCTACTAAATGTAATTATCGATGGGAAGCGTCTTTATTATTGGATATTATAACAATTTATAAAGGTGCTGGTAATACAGGGTCAAGAGTAAAAGGTGACGATATTGAAAGCGCAATATATGAACTGATAAAAAACATTGAAATAACAGGTTATGAGGTGGTAAATCGTACATTTTCGTTTCCTGATTCTTTGAGTTTGAAAACACCGACAGAAAATGTATTTAGAAATTTTATACGAATTGAATTATTGTTAAATTAATTTGTATCTTTGATAAAAATAAAACTTAAAAACTAAAATATTATGGCAGCAATTAAAGGAGAAAATGGCGTATTATATATTTATGCCACAACTTGGAAACCTGTAGCTTGTTTGACTTCAAATAGTCTTAACTCTACGGTTTCAATTATCGAAAGTCAAACTAAATGCAATCCTGGTGTTGTTGAAAAACAAGCTGGGACATTTTCATATACAATAGATGCAGAAGGTGAGTATATCGATACTACATCAGTTGGTGGCGATACTGCTAAAAAATCACACGATGCACTTTTAGCATTGCAAATGGCTAAAACAACAGTAGAATGGAAAATTGATACGGATGTTACAGATGCAACTTCTATTAAATATTATGGAAATGCAATCATTACTGATTTAAGTTTATCGCAAGGTTCAGGCGATGAAATTTCAACTTTTAGTGCTACATTAGACGGTTCAGGCGCAATTGTTTTAGTTGATCCAAACGCATAATTTATGAAACAAATCACTTTAAATTTAGGGGGTAAATATAGGCTTTGTCATTTTGGATTTGGTTTTATTGGCAATTTATTAGACGCTTATAAAATCAGTTATACAGATTTTGACAAAGAAAGAAATTCAAACCCATTTAAATGGATGCCGATTATGATATTTCATTCAATGGAATATGCTCTTTTGCGTGAAGATAAAGAAGTAGATTTTACGTTAAAGAATGTTATTGAATGGATTGACGAAACAGATTTAGAAACACTTATTAAATTTAGACAATCTTTCGATTTGTCTTTAACAAAAGATGTTCCTGCACAGCCCGAAGTTAAAAAAAAAGTGACGAAAAAATAAACTGGCAAGAAGATGTAATTTGTTTTGCTATTGGTGAATTAAAGATGCCTAATTTGGAAGCCGTTTACGATATGACGTGGGCAGAGTTCCAAATTAGGCTTTTTGCTTATAAAAGGATTGAATTAAACGAATATCAAAAATTAAGGGAATTAATGTGGACATGTTACACTGCACCTCATTTAGACCCGAAAAAACTAAGTAAACGTAAAGAACAATTTATGCCACTACCAAGCGATAAAAAGCAAAGTTTAGGGGTTTCAGAATCAATGAAAGAATTATTTATACAGGAATATAAAAAATGGCAAGATGGCACAAGACAAATTAACAGTTAGCATTGGAGCTGATATTGATGACTTACAAAAAGGAATAGCACAAGCCGAAAAAGAGATTCAGAACTTAAAGAAATTAAAGTCTGACAATATAAAAATCGGTGCTGATACTTCGCAAATAAACACTGCTATTGACCAAGCTAAGGCAAAACTTGCAACGCTAAAAACAAGCGCAACAGGTGCTGGTAATGCGATGCAGGGTTTCCAAAAACAAACCGCAAACGGTGGTGTTGCTCTTACTGCATTTAGCCGTATCGCTCAAGATGCACCCTATGGAATTATAGGGATAGGTAACAACATTACAAACACGGCTGAACAATTCCAATATTTAGCACAAAAAACGGGGTCTGCTGGTGGTGCTGTAAAAGCGATGTTAAGCTCTTTGGCTGGTATTGGTGGTGTAATGTTAGGTATATCTTTGCTGGTGACAGGACTTACTATAATGTCTCAAAAAGGAATAACCGTTGGTGATGTTTTTGATATGTTAAGAGGCAAGAATGATGCACTTGCAAAGTCTTTCAATAATTTATCAGTTGAAGCTGTTAAGGGTTCAGGTGCTGAAATAGCTGGACTTAATGCACTTATATCAGTAGCGCAAAATAAAGCGCAAAGTGATAGAGATAGATTAACAGCAGTTGAAAAATTACAAACTAGTTATCCCGGTTATTTTGGAAATTTAGAAAAAGAAAAAATATTAAACGGTGATTTAACGGGAATAACCAAAGAATTAACAAAAGCTATAATTGCAAGAGCAAGAGCAACCGCTGCCGCTGATAAAGTTGCTGAAATAGAAAGTAAAATTTTAGCTATTGAAATTGAGCAAAATAAAGATAAAATAAAACAACAAAAACAAACAAATCTTTTAAAACAAACAGAAGCTAGACTTGCTAATGCATCAGGTCAAGCCGCAATAGGAATAGGACAATCTCTTGGTGGTATTTCTGCTGGTTTATCAATAACAACTAGTTCGATAGCTGATAAACAAGCTGAAATAAATGCATTAAAAAAAGAGGAATTATTTTATATTGATAAAATAAACAAAGATACTGCTACAAGTATTAAATTAGAAGAAAAAAAAGCAAGTGTAATAAAAACAGGGAAACCATCAAATGTAACACCCCAAGTGGGAGGTGTTGATAGTTCATTAGTGCCTAATGGTTTGGTAGAACTACAAGGTGCTACAATTGCTGATTCATTTGCTAAAATGTTTCCTAGCGGCGTACTTGTTAAACCAATGTCAGAGGAATTTATGCGAAGCATTGAATTAATGATGCAATTCAATGAAGATTTAAACAACCTTATTGATGATTCAATTTCAGGAACATTTGATAGGTTAGGAACTGCAATAGGTGAATCTTTAGTAAATGGGGGAAATGTTTTACAAGCGATAGGGCAAAGTTTATTACAAAGTTTAGGAGCGTTTTTATCTGATTTAGGAGGAATGCTTATAAAATACGGTACTTTAGCGGTAATAAAAGGAAAACTAGATTTAGCTATATTAACAGGTGGACCAGTATCAATAGCGGCAGGTTTAGCGGCTATTGCGGTTGGGGTTGCATTAAAAGCCGCTGGAGGTGCAATTGGTTCTGCTGCAAGTGGTGGTAGTAAATCAAGTAGTGGAGGCTCATCTTCTAACTATTCAACATCAAGCGGTGGATTCAGTACTGCAAGTTCAAACGGTGGAACAGTAGTATTTGAAATAGCAGGACAAAAATTAATAGGTGTACTTTCTAATACAATTGCATCAAATAAAAGAATGGGTGGTCAAAATTCATTAGGTTTATAAAATGGAAAAATACTATATTATTTTCGATGATTATCGTTTGAGTATTACACTCAAAAACTATCTTGGTGCATCTACTGAAATATTTGGAAATATCACTTTAAATAAAGGTGATGTAGATACTATTTTAGAACCAATAAGGGGGTCAGGATTGAATTTATCTTTGGAGGCAAACAGTACAATTACGTTTGATGAATTTGCTTTGGCTGATGAACAATCGTACTATGTTCAACTAAAAAAAGGAAATGATGTAATTTACAACGGATTTATAAAACCAGATGGAATACAGCAATCTTGGATAAATGAGGAATGGTTAGTGAATATTGAAGTAATAGACGGTTTAGGCGCAATGAAAGACTTGTCGTTTGTAAAATCTGACGGTTTTCATTTTACAGGGAAGTTATCATTTTATGAAGTAATAAAAGGGTGTTTAGATCGTACTGGGTTGTTAATGCCAATTTATTCATCAATTGGATTAGCTTATGATGGGTATATAGGAACGAATATTTTAAAAGACACTTATGTAAATGCTTCAAGATATGTAAAGAAAGATAGTGAAACTATAATGGATTGTAACGAGGTTTTAACATCTATTTTAAATATATTTTCTGCTGTCATTACTCAGGAAAACGGTATATGGTGGGTTTATAGACCAACTGATTTAAAACCAAACACAACTTTTATAAACAACACTTTAGATACTGAAATAGTTGTTAAAACGAACTATACTTTAGGATCTAATATTGACAATTACTATCCGCACCACTGCGATAGCAATCAACAAATTGAAGTAAAAGGGGCAATTTCTGCATATCGTTTGCGTTATGAATATGGCTTTTTAGATGGATTCATTCTAAATAAGGAATTAGTACACGATAAATTTTTAAACTTTGATAATTGGACGGTTAACGGTGCAAATGCCGGTTATTTAATTAATGATTTATCTGATTTATCAGGATTAAAAATGTATTCTGATTTTAATGCTTTATTAGAAATAATGACATCAAATAGTTTTACAGCTACTATTGGAGCTGTTTTAAATTTAAAGGCTACTTTTGCAACCTTAGCAGGCAGACATTTCTTTAGATTTAGATTAAAAAGAAGCGATGGAAAATATTGTAATTCGTTAGGGGTTTGGACTACAAACCCAAGTGATTATTTTCAGGGGTCTGGAGGTAGTCAAAACGGAGAAAATGAAACATCAGAGTTTAGTTTTAAAACAGAAGCAATTGATGCTAATTGTACCGTAACTTTAACTATATTAAGACCTGTTTACGCTGCTTTATATGCTAATATACAACCAGTTGAAATAACTAAAATAGATGTTACGGATGCTTCGCAAACACAAACGGGAGTTATTGGGCAGTTTTATACCGTTTCAAG
>CAZRCF010000178.1:0-4815 GCA_964598505.1 uncultured Lentimicrobiaceae bacterium
AATTTCAGTTTCAATTGATGGTTGGATTAATCTTTTATACGAATCTTTAATAGCTTTTTTTACATGATTTGCAGCCTCGTTTTTCGATTTAACAAATTGCCTTTCAATCATTTCAATAGCTATATCGGCATCAGGTTCTAATGATAATTTCAAAAAACCTTCGGCTTCACCTCTAAACATTGCTAAAACACGATGCGAAGGTGCTTTTGAAATTTTTTCTTTTGAATCAAAATATATTTGATATTTTGAACCCTCTTCATCTTTACCTTTAACAACTTTTGAAGAAAAATCGGCATCACGTTGAAATAAATTACGAATTTTACTTCTTACAAAAGTATCTTCCGAAACCCACTCGGCAATAATATCGCGAGCACCTTGCAAAGCTTCTTCAATAGTTTCTACACCAAGTTTAGTATTAATATATTTTTCGGCAAATACTTCAACCGGTTGCGAATTTTGACTTAAAATAATTTTTGCAAGCGGCTCTAATCCTTTTTCACGAGCTATAGAAGCTTTAGTTTTTCGTTTTGGTTTATATGGTAAATATAAATCTTCGAGCTCAAATATTGTAGTAGCCTGATTTATTTTGGCTTCAAGTTCAGGTGTTAAATTTCCTTGTTCGGCAATGGTTTCAAGGATTGTTTTTCGTCTATTATCAAGTTCTACAAGCTGTTTATGTCTATCACGAATTTGAGCAATTTGAACTTCATCTAGACTTCCGGTAACTTCTTTTCGGTATCGCGAAATAAATGGTATTGTTGCTCCTTCGGATAGCAGTGCGAGTGTATTATCTATTTGTCTTTCAGATATATTAAGTTCCGAAGCAATTTTATTTGAGTAATTTTGCATGTTTAATATTAGAAATTTTTATTTTGAAAAATTAATAAAATCTGTAAATTTTAATACGAAAATACAATTTTTTTATTATAGATTTTACTTTTAATCAATAAAATTGTATATTTGCTTACAATAAAAATTATTAAAAAAATCTTCTAAAATATAATAATATACATTTCAACAATTTATAAGTAAATATTTTTCTAAAAAACAAAAATAAATAATTTACTATTCAATTATTATTTATAAATTTGAAGTGTTAAAAATAAATTTAAAAATGCATATAGCAGTAGCCGGAAATATTGGTTCGGGTAAAACCACACTTACAGAAATGTTGGCAAAACATTTTAACTGGGAACCTAACTTTGAAGATGTGGATACAAATCCTTATTTGTCAAGCTTTTACGAAGACATGCAAAGATGGTCGTTTAATCTACAAATATATTTTTTAAACAGCCGATTTAGGCAAGTTGTAGAAATAAGAGAAAAAAAAATAAATGTTATTCAAGACCGAACAATTTATGAAGACGCACATATTTTTGCTCCAAACTTACATACAATGGGCTTAATGCCTTCTCGGGATTTCGAAAATTATAAGTCGCTTTTTGAATTAATGAGTTCGTTTTTGCAACCACCCGATTTACTAATATATTTAAAAGCTAGTGTGCCTACATTGGTAAGTCAAATTCAAAAAAGAGGTCGTGAGTATGAAGCTTCAATACGAATTGATTACTTACAACTGCTTAATGATAGATATGAAGAATGGATTAATTCATATAAAATTGGCAAATTACTGATTATAAATGTGGATAATTGTAAATTTAAAGAAAATCCTAACGATTTGGGCGATATTATTAATAAAGTTAATGCTGAGTTATTTGGTCTTTTTTAAATAGTTTTTTAATGAAAATACTCGGAATCATACCTGCACGTTTTGGTTCAAGCCGCTTTGAAGGAAAACCGCTTGTGAAAATTGATGGAATTTCAATGATTGAAAGGGTTTATCGTCAATGCGAAAAATGTACTAATTTAGATTATATAGCAGTTGCTACTGATGACAAAAGAATTGAAAATCACGTTGTTGGATTTGGTGGAAACGTAGTTATGACTTCAAAAAAACATAGTAGTGGAACCGAACGTTGTGCCGAAGCATTAGAAATATTATTTATAGATAAAAATATAAATTTTGATGTAGTTATTAATATTCAAGGAGATGAGCCATTTATTAATCCTCAACAAATTGATAAATTAGCTTCTATTTTCAATAAAAACAAAATAAATATTGCAACATTAAAAAAGAAAATTAATTCAGAAAATGATATTTTTAACCCAAATGTTGTTAAAATTGTAACTGATAATTTTGATAATGCATTATATTTTAGCCGAAGTCCGATACCTTATTTGAGGGGAATTGAGCAAAATAAATGGATTGAAAATAATACTTTTTACAAGCATATTGGTATATATGCTTATTCTTCAACCGTTTTGAAAGAGATTGTAAAACTTAAAACTACTAAATCAGAAAACTCGGAATGCTTAGAGCAACTTAGATGGTTGGAAAATGGCTTTAAAATTAAAGTGTTAGAAACAGAATTTGAAAGTATTTCTGTTGATACACCCGAAGATATTGAAAAAATAAAATATTGGCTTAAACAAAAAAATAATAAATTATGAAAATAGAAGATATAATATTAAGTATAATCCAAAGCGATAAACAAGTTTATATCAATGGATTAGGAGTTTTATCAATTGAAAAACTACCTGTTTTTTTAGACCCAATAACAAATAGTTTTATTCCACCTCGATTAGCAATAGTTTTTAGCCCAATTGAAAAATCGGATAAAACTCTAATTAACGTATTATCACAAAAAATGGGTATTAGTGTACAAGATGCTGAGAGAACTATTGCAATCTTTGTAGATAATATTACAAAATCTTTAAATTCAAAAGATTATGCTATTATTGAAGGTATTTGCCTAATTAAAAAAGAAATTTCGAGCTGGCATTCGGTTACAATTCTTAATAATGCAATATTTGATAAAAATAATTTCGGATTAACCGATTTTAAAGCAACTACAATTAACAAGCAAACTATTGCAGCAGAAATTATTTCAACAGAAAAAATTATTGAAGAAAATAACTATTCAAATAGTTATCAAAACAGAGATAATATCTCAAACAAAACTGAAGTAATATATGAAAAAGAGCCAAAAAGCTCAAAATATGGTTATCTATGGTTTGTTTTTCTATTTTTTATTTTAGCAGGTGGAGGAGTCTTAGGTTATATTTTCAAGGAAGATGTAATTGAATTTGTTAAAGGAAAAGAAAAAGTACCTGTAATAGTAATAGATTCAACTAAAATAATTAAAGATACTACAACTGAAATTATACCAATTGATACTACAACAATTGAAATTATAAATACTGATTCGATAGAAAAAGCAGAAAAGAAAAAGAAAAAAAGATCAAAATCTTCTGACGAAGAAAGCTACAATTATGGAACTTCATCGTATAGCAAAGTAACTTTAGTTTATGCTATAAAAGATGATAAATTCTATGTTATTGGAGGTTCTTATTCAGATATTGCAAATGTTTTTTCTTCCGTAGATTTGCTTATGAAACGTGGTTTTGAGCCGGTAGTTGTGCCAAAAATTTCTGAAGGAAATTATTATGTAGCTTATAAATCGGGATTTAAAACTCGTGAAGAAGCACAATCATATCTCGATTTATTAATTAAAACAGAATCTAATGTCCCTTGGATAATAAAATTCTAAAATAACTTAATTAAAACTGTGGGAAAGAATAAATTACAACGTTTTGAAGAAAACACTTCATTTAAAAACTTATTTCAATATCAATATTCGCAACTACAAAACGAAAACTCATTTCCACTTAAAGGAAAATGGAAAGAAAAATATTTTAAAAACAACAACCCAATAATTGTTGAAATTGGTTGTGGTAAAGGCGAATATACTACCGGATTGGCTAAAATGTATCCAAATAAAAATTTTATAGGTTTCGATAGGCAAGGAGCTCGATTATGGCGTGGCTGCAAAACTGCTTTAGAAGAAAATTTACAAAATGTTGCCTTTGTTAGAACCAATATACAATTTATTGAAAGCTTTTTTGATAAAAATGAAGTTGACGAAATTTGGATTACATTTCCCGACCCTCAACCAAATAAACCCAATCATAGAAAAAGATTGACATCATCGTCTTATTTAAAAAGATATTCAAATATTTTAAAACCAGATGGAATAATACATCTAAAAACAGATAGCGAGTTTTTCTTTAATTTTACAATGGAAGTAATAGAAATGGAAGAACATAAAATTCTATTTTCGACAACTGATTTATATGGTACAAAAATTAATGATGACGTTGCGAAAATACAGACTTTTTACGAAAAAATTTGGTTAGAACAAGGCTTGAAAATTCATTATGTTCGATTCCAATTAAATAATAATTAATGGTAAAAACATCACATGAATCTTTTTTTGAAAATGTATGGGAAATTGTTCGATTAGTTCCTTATGGTAGAGTTACTACTTATGGAGCAATTGCAAAATACTTAGGCACAAGTAGTTCTTCACGAATGGTTGGCTGGGCACTCAACAAATCCTTTAATATTGTAAACGATGTACCGGCTCATAGAGTTGTAAACCGTTTTGGTATGCTTACCGGAAAACATTATTTTGGAACATCTGATTTAATGAAACAATTATTAGAGGCTGAAGATATTAAAATTGAAGATGATATCGTAGTTGATTTTAAAGCAAAATTTTGGGATCCGGCAGTGAATTTAAGTGTATAAGTCGTTTTTTAGTAATCAGTATTAAAAGCTACTATCTGTTTGCATTTAGCTACTTGTAACTTGTAATCTTTTCACCACTAAAGCACTCAGTTCACTAAGTCTCACTAAGTTTTTCCAATCATCACATTATCACATCATCACATTTCTTCCCTCTTCCAACTTCG
>CAZRCF010000178.1:4915-6325 GCA_964598505.1 uncultured Lentimicrobiaceae bacterium
CAACTTTTTCCCTTTCCAATTCAATCTTCATCAAAAACAGGTTCATTTGCACACTTTTCAAATTTAATATTTGGATCAACTTCAGTATGTCGTAATTTTCCACCTAAATATGCTGTGTAGCTAAAAGTTCCAAATGCAACTAAAGCTAAAGCAAAAACCAATAAATAAATCCATTTTTGATATTTTTTTTGTTGAAACCATAACGCAAATATCGAAACTGCTCCTAAAATTAAAGTTAAAACAAATGAAATAGTTGAAGCCTCTTCGTGAGGTTCAATATCGCTTTCGGTTAAGCAAATCTTTATCATCAAATTACGTTCGGCACTTTCGCCGGTTAAATAAGCAGGAAATACAATAATTGCAGATGCAATAAAACCCCATAGTGCAACTTTATAAAGTATCTCTTTTTTTAAAATAAATCCAATAATAAAAACTAATAACGAAAACGCAACTCCAAAAATTGGTGCATGACATAACATTAAATGTAAATGAGCTAAATCCATATCTTATTTTTTTTGCAATAATACAAATAATTTAAAGATGGTATTTAAAAATATAAGTATTAAATTATTTTGTTTTCAAAAGAATTAACTTAATTTTACTTTCCAAAAATAAAACATAAAATGAAAAACAATTTATCTAAACTATGAAACTACTAAACTATATTTGGCTTTATTTAAAAGATTGGAAAAATTTATTAGCTCATACAATAATTGGAGTTTTAATTCTATTAATTGCATTTTACTTGCCAGTAAAGCCTATTTATAGAATTTTAATACTTTTTATTGTAATTGTATTTAATGTTTTAAGAATGAAGTTTAGTAAAAGTAAAAATTAATTTTTTGATTTCTTTAATTTAATAATGGTTTTTATTGTGTTAATTCATCAATAAATAAAGCAATATTTGCTTCATCAATTTTCGATTCGTTTTCTTTAACTCCGGCTACTTTTTTTACAATCAATTTTTCAAAAAAATTCATTTTATCTAAAAGAAATTCTCCGCCTAATATTTTTACACTTTTTGCATGTTTACGAAGTAGATCAGAATAAGCATTTTCTAATTGTTTTACTGCATTTTCGCCTTCATACATAGAGCAAACAAAGAGCCCAATTCTCTTTTCTAATAAAATTTCAATATTGTCTTTGCAGAAATCTTTTATAGATTTTTGAATATTTCCGGCATGGATTGAACCACCTATTATAATTTGTTCAAATTTTGAAATATCGATATTTTTTTCTTCTTTGATATTAAAAATTTGACAATTTTCTATTCCCAATTTTCCTACTATAATATTTGCTACTTTCGTAGTTGTACCATGACTTGTAGCATAAATAATTGCTGTTTTCATTCGTTTATTTTTTTAAATTCATACTGTAAAATTAATACAATAGTTTTAAAATCAAGTATTA
>CAZRCF010000179.1:0-6317 GCA_964598505.1 uncultured Lentimicrobiaceae bacterium
TTGAATCGGCTCAAATGTTTTTAGGTTTGATAGATTTTTTAAGAGCAAAAGCTAAGTTAGCAATTGATATTCAGGGAGTAAAGCCAATTGTAAACAGTTACCCGATGATTGAATGGAAAAAAGCCGTTCATCCACTTTTATATTTGAATTTTAAACCTCTTAAAAAGGTTGTTGTTCCTCAAGATATTGAACTTACTGCAAAAAAACGTATATTAATTATTTCAGGACCAAATGCCGGTGGAAAATCGGTTGCCCTTAAAACTGTTGGTTTACTTCAATATATGTTTCAATGTGGTTTTCTTGTTCCAGTAAACGAAATTTCTGAATTTGGTGTTTTTCGACATATTTTTCTCGATATGGGCGATGAGCAATCTATTGAAAATGATTTAAGTACATATAGTTCGCACCTCGAAAACATGAAAGTAATGGCTGCAAGTGCCGACAAACAATCGCTGTTTTTAATAGATGAATTTGGTACAGGAACCGAACCTACTTTGGGTGGTGCAATGGCAGAAGCTGTACTCGAAAAACTTATTTCTAATCAATCGTTTGGTGTTGTTACAACACATTTTGGAAACCTGAAATTGGTTGCCGAAAATCATCAGGAAGTACTAAATGCCGCTATGTTGTTCGATGTAGAAGCAATGAAACCACTTTATATTTTGAAAATTGGCAAACCCGGTAGCTCATTCACATTTGAAATTGCTAAAAAAATTGGATTTCCGGAAGAAATACTTGAACATGCCCGAAAACTCACAGGATACGACCGTATAGATTACGAGCAACGCTTACAGCAATTAGAAACTGAACTGCATTTTATGCACGAACAGAAAAAACAACTCAACTTAGCCGACGAAACTTTAGCCGAACTTATTAACAGGTACGAAAAAAGCAATAAAGAAATTGAGCAAATCCGCCGCCAAGCGATACATGATGCCCGAAACGAAGCCAAAGAAATTATCAGCAAAGCAAATAAACTTATCGAAAACACCATTTTTGAAATTCGCGAAGCGCAAGCCAATAAAGAAAAGGTAAAAGAAATAAGGCAAAAAGTAAAAACTTTTGTTGAAGAAATTACTGAAGAGGAAAAACCAAAACAAAAAAACAGAGAACATAAGCAAACAGCAAAAACTGAAATAAACAATGAAGCGTTAAAAGCTGGCGATTGTGTTATGTTGCTTGGTTTAGAAGCAAAAGCCGATGTGATTGAAGTAAAAGGAAACGATATTACTGTTTCGCTTAATGGTGTTATTTTCCGAACAGAACTACGAAAAGTAGAAAAAATTACTCGCTCCGAATCACGAAAAATCTCAAGAAATATAAACGCAGCCGATTCAATTTACAAACGGTTATCGGAAAAAACAGCAAGTTTTAAAACTACTTTAGACCTGCGAGGCAAACGTGCCGAAGAGGCTCTAAACGAAGTAGAACACTATATCGATGATGCTTTATTATTAAATATTAAGGAGATACGAATACTTCATGGCAAGGGCAACGGTATTTTGCGACAACTTATACGCCAGTATTTAAAACAAAACCCGGTAGTAGAAAACTACGCCGATGAAAGATTAGAATTTGGTGGCGATGGTATTACAGTGGTTGGGTTTAAGTAAGTTAGTTTTTCTCAATATCAAAATAATCCATTGGATTTGGTCGATAAGGTCCAATTGTATTAGGAATTGGCTCAACGGATCTGCTTTTTAGCTTTTTATAATCAATTATTTTTGAATAAAGTCTCAACGAAATTATTGTTCTAACGGGATAAACATTTTCTACAAGTTCAATATTTCTCAATTCATCCGAATATTGTGTTAATATTTTGAATACTATTTCTGAATTAGATTTAAGTTTCTTGTTTTGAAAATATTTTTTCTCAAATGCAAACTCAATTGTATCATTATAAAATCGCCCATTTCTTAGAAAAACCCCTTTCATAAAGGAAAGTTGTTTTTCCATTGAATTCATTTTTTTATAATCTGATGCTCTAATTGAAACCTTTTCAAATTTACCACAAGATTTGTGTTTTACTCTTTTTGGGAAAAACCTGAAATTATATTTTATATAATACGGCTTAATTATAGAAAGAGAATGTATTTTCTTTGTTAAATTTTTAGATATTACTCGAATATCTCCATACTGAGATGTATCAAGGTCTATGTCTGATTTTAATGAATTTTCGGTGAAATATTTATTTGCATATTTAATAAAGATATTTAATTTAACAGAGTCCTTTTTATTAAATATTTCTACATCGTATTTACAAGCTCCTTTTTTTGAGATGAAATTATTATTAGTCATTCCTAATAGAACAAATTCATTTTCAATTTTCACGTTCTGTGCAAATAAATTAGCACTTAAAATCAAAGCTATTATTATACTTAATTGTCTCATGTTTTAAATTAATGTTAACCCGTTTATATATGTGATAAAACTAAATAAAGCCTCTCAAATTGTATGACTTTGTATAGTTTTTACCACTTTTATTGTTTTACAAATTTAAAATTTATTTAGTTATAAATCATCAAAAGGAGATTTTATTCTCCCTAAATATAGTTATGCGAAGTTTATAACTAAATGCTTCACAAATTGAAGTTTTAAACTTCAAAACAAAAAAGTGCGAAGTTCGGAAACTTCGCACAACAGAGCAAGGTCTAATTATTCTCCCTGCCAGCTAATTACTGATAGGGCGGTTTTCTCGATTATAGCCGTTTTACTTTCTGTCTTAGCTTCCAATTTTTCCATAGCGTTGGTAGTCTGAGAAGTAAAGCACTATTCTTTTTCCATTTTTGAAGTATGGATAAAATAATTCATATCGTCCATCACTCGCACTAAATCGAACTTCATCAAAATTCTTGAAAAATACTTTTGTTAAATATTCTCTCTCATCTTTTGTTGTCTGTTGAATGAAATTTTTCTTCAATGGCGAAACTGTGTCATTAAGTTCTCCGTAATAGTCATGAAAGCCGAGGAATATTTGGGACTTGTCAATGCTGTCTGCAACAATTACTGAAACATAAGGAAAGTGTTTGTCTGTCTTAGCGTAAAGGTCGAGAATGTCACCCGTTTCGATTATCCATTTTTCGTCAAATGAATAATTTACGAGTTTATTTGATTTCTCAATGTTGCTTTCAATAATAGATTTTGCTGATGAAATTAGCATCTTTTCTTTTTTGATTGAAGTCAAATAGTTGCCACCAAATAGAAGTCCAAAAACTAATGGAAAACTTATTCCGAAAATAAGTCCCAATTTTTTTGATGCCTTCTTTGTTTTATTGATATCGTCTTGATTATGCTTTTCAGCTATCCGTGTCAAGTTGAACATTACGTTTATAATTAAAGCCCCAAACATTAGCGCTAAAATTCCAACTACACTTAAATAAAATGTTTCGGTCAAGTTTTCCCTGAAAACCTTCAATCCAAATACTGTTATCGAAATGAATATGAATACCCAATATACTAAAAGGATTATTGAAGTAATTCCAATTATGTTACTAAGTCTAACTAATGCTTTATTGTTCATTTGTTTTTTGTTTAATGTTTGTGTGTCGTGTCGTCCTAAGATGGCTTATAACGTTCGCTGCTTGGTTTTCGGGCGGAATTAGAAAACACTGTTCCTGTCCCCCAGCAACAAAATTAATAAATTATTTCAATGTTTCATTTTGCACTTCCGCCCCGCCTGAAACCAAGCATTGCTGTTATGCTTTGCTGGGTTGCCGAGTTTTCTATTCAAAATGCTCTGTCGATAAAAATAAACCGTTTCAATGTTTCTGTAACCAGTCATTTGCTGTTTTTTGAAAGAATGTCTTTTACTGTAAAAATTAAATTAATAGATATTACTAAACCATTTATTTATACCTTTCAAATTGTTTAAGATTGCCTATAACTTTATATCTAAAACAATTGCTATCAAGTGTGCTTTTTATTCCTATTTGAAATGTATCACCTGGTACCCATCCTTCTGGTTGAATTATATATTCAAATGGTGTGAGAATACTCCAATTATCTAATCTGAAATCGTAAATTTTTGTTTTTCTATCAATGTCCAATCGATATTCGTCAATTAATTTGCCTGTTAATACAATTTTACCTTCATAATTTCGATTAAGCACCTCCCATTTCAAACCTAAAAGTGTTTGAATAGCTTGTGGATTAGAGTTTTTTGAATAATCAATATCTATCCATTTTCCTGAAACTAAAATTTGTTTATCGTTACCTGTCGTTTCCAATACTTTATAGGAGTATTCTTTAGAATCATCTTGATTTTTTTTAGCATTTTGAACACATGAAAATAAAGTCAAAATAATCATAAGTGATAACCAAATATCTATTCTTCTTACGTTTTTGTTCATATTTTTTTATGTAGGTTTTATTTCAAAAGTAATATTTATTTTAAGGTCTCTTTGATAAACAGCAAATTTTCGATGATATTTTCACATTTATTTTCGTCACAATTTAAAATATTTTTTTATCTCCAGTGTCAAGTCGAAAGTCAAAGAACGATTCTTTTTTGGTTTATTTTTATTATCTAAAATGTCTTTGCAAAGTGACGTCACCCAATTAAGCACAACTTGTTTCTCGCTATACCTTTGTGGTAAGCTATTCATTGTTTTTGGGTAGATAACCACACCTTTTATACTTAAAATTACAAATCAAAATCATCCGTTGAATTTTTAATATTCTGCAAAATTTTCATACTTACCCAGGTATAAATTTCTGTATTTTTGCTGCTCTTATGCCCTAATAATTCTTGTATATAGCGTAAATCAACTTCTGATTCTAATAAATGTGTAGCATAACTATGCTTTAAACAATGAAGTGTAAAATTATTGTTTTTTATTATATTATCAAAATATTTATGAAATATTTATTTATAAAATAGTTGCGAAAGGTTTTTTTAAAGTTTACATATCAGATATTGAATAATAATCTCACTTTTTATGCAAAGTTTGTAAATAACTACTTCACAAATTGAAGTTGCAAACTTCTTAACAAAAAAGTGCGAAGTTCGGAAACTTAGTACAACAGAGCAAAGTCTAATTATTCTTCCTGCCAGCTAATTACTGTTTGGGCGATTTGCTCGATTTGTGGTAGTTATTTTTTTTGTTCGATTACATAAATTCCTTTTTCTGAATTCCAAACCAAATTTTCGTGATTATCGTTCCAAAATTTCAACCACCAATTTGCGTTTTTAGATTCATCTAATTTTTCGTCTCCAAAAAGCATTGCCAAATATGCGTATGTGTACGTATCGGGATTACAATAAATCTCAGAAGAACCTTTTTCTTTTGGTAACTCATCTAATTTATAAACATTTTTTAGACAATTTTTTGTTATAGTTTCCTTAATTGGATTTTCTTGTAAAGAAATTATTAATGCATTGACTGCTTTTAAACTACTAATTTCTGGAATTTTAGATTTCTCATATTCAGTAGGTTTAAATTCTTCGACATTTTTTCCGGATAAAAAGTTTAACCAATTTGTTTTGAGGTTTTCAAGTTCTTTTTCAGTTGAATTTATTGTTACGTATCCGAAATTCTTTTTTGTTAAATTTTGAAGAATTTGGTTTGCTCTTCCTGCAACTGTGAACAAGTCATTATCAATAACTAATCCCTTACCTTCAAAAGTAATATCTTTGCTAATAATTCTGTCCCAAATAATTAATCTACTGGTGCCAGTTAATTTTGTCTCTTTGCTGTTGGGTATTTGATTCACCAGCCCTTTCAAATAAGTGCTGTCTGTAGAATAGTTATTTATAGATGCGTTCTGTGTCAGGAAAACAGCACTCCAACTTTCATCATTTAAATTTTTCGTTAAGAGTTCTAATGTTGTAAGTCTTTGGGCTTTGTCATACATCTCTTTTGTGTAATTCTCTATATTTTGCTGACTCCACGAAACCAACATTCTTTGCGAGAATGAGTTAAAAGAAATAAATGCTGATAAAACTAAAAATATTGTTTTTTTCATCGGTGGTTGGGTTTATAATTTTTGTTAACGAATCGCTAATCGCCATTTGGCAATTATTTCGCACTTAACTTTAAGTTAATAATTTTATTTATATCAATGTAAATCAACGTATTATTTATTTAAATAATTGCATTACCTATTTATTAATTTCATTAAAACACTTTCGGCACAAAGGCTCATACGATTCCATTTCGCCGAGCATTACAAGTTTTTTACTGGTTACGGTGCGGTGCGAGTAGTGAGCCAAATTTCCGCACGACATACAAATTGCATGTACTTTTGTAACTTGTTCGGCAATAGCCATTAATTGAGGAATATGACCAAAAGGATTGCCCTGAAAATCCATATCTAAT
>CAZRCF010000180.1:0-6315 GCA_964598505.1 uncultured Lentimicrobiaceae bacterium
AACTTTGAGAAAGCAAGAAATAATTTTGAAAAGAAGTTTACTCCTTATGCAAAATGTGCTGATATTGAAAAAATTTATACAAAAAAGTTTAATGCAAATCCAATGGATATTGAACTACTAAATAAGATTACTAAAATTTTAAATAAGAAAAAATGTACAACTTCTCCATTATTTTTTAATGCAACAGAAAAACTTCATTCACTTCAACCTACAGGTCAATCAGCATTTATGATGGGGGTGATGAACTATAGTAAAAAAGAATATGTTAAATCAAAAGAATATTTTGAAGAAGCAACCAAGCTATTAAAAGATGAAGATAAAATTGCAGATGCCTATTTAATGCTAACAGCAATATGTATGGAGCTAAAGCAATATGCCTTAGGCAGAGCTTATGCTTATAAAAATGCTGCATTAAAACCAGGTAGTGGTACTCCATACTTAATGATTGGTGATATGTATATGACAACTGCAGCATCTTGTGGCACAGACGAACTAACAAAAGCTGCTCCTTATTGGGCTGCCTACGATAAATATATGAAAGCTAAAAGTATTGATAAATCTGTTGAAGTTCAAGCAGACGCTAACAAACGAATAAGCCAAGCTGTTGGTAGATTCCCTAAAAAAGAAATAATATTCTTTAATAATTTACAAAAAGGTCAAGCATATTCTATTGGATGTTGGATTGGTGAAACAACCATAATTAGATAATGTATTTAAAAATAAAAAATTCAACAATATTAAGCATTGTAATCATTTTTATGATTACAATGCTTTTTGGTTGTAAAAATGATATTGCTAAGGTTAATAGTTTAACATCTGAAGAAAAAATACCCGATGAACAAACCCAAAATGTAACTATTGTTTACAGCGATTCGGGGAATATACAATTTGTGTTAACCAGTATTCTCATGAGAACATTTATTGTAAGCGATCCATATACCGAATTTCCATCAGGATTAAAAATTGTATCTTACGATTCGAAACAAAAACCTAAAACCACTTTAACAGCAAATTATGCAATTAGATATGATGGAAGAAAATATATGGAAGCAAAAAGCAAAGTGGTTATTATTAATCATCAAGATAATGAAAGAATTGAAACCGAAAGTATAATATGGGATCAAAAACAAAGAAAAATTTATTCAGATGTTTTTGTGAAACGAACGAACGCTAATGGAATTTTGTTTGGAGATGGCTTTGATGCAGATGAAACTTTTTCTAGATATACCATTAGAAATCCTAGAGCAACGTTTTATTTTGAAGAAAATCCTGACTAAAATTTTATCAATTTTCAGTTTTTTTTTAATAAACCTTTTATAATTTGGTTTATTATTATAAATTTGCAAATTATTTCGTAGTAAAAAACAACTAAAATATAATAAAAAATGGCATTAATTGGCAGAATTAGAAAACACTCAGCACTCTTATTGATTATTATCGGTGTGGCATTAGCAGCATTTGTTCTAGGAGATTTTATTAAAAAAGGTCCTAAGAATTCAAATAAATTAGCTGTTATTGATGGTGAAAATATTTCTTGGTTAGAATTTGATAATCGATTCAAACAAAATGAGGAAAACTACAAACAACAATCCGGAAAAGAAAATTTTTCTCCTGAAGAAGTTTTCCAATTACGTGAAATGGCTTGGAACCAACTAATAAGAGAACTTCTATTGGACAAAGAATTTAAAAAATTAGGCATTGACGTTAGCGAAGAAGAAATGACTGATATGATTTCAGGCAAAAATCCGCACCCAAATATTCAACAAATTTTCCGTGATCCGGAAACTGGAGTTTTTAGCCCTGCTGCGGTTCAAAATTTTATTCAAAATAAAGATCAAGCAAAACCGGAAGAGCAAAAATATTTTGACAATCTTATCAAAAATATTAAAGATGAACGCTTAAATAATAAATATACAATGTTGATTGCTAAATCATACTATTTGCCAAAGCCTTTAGCAAAAAAAATGTATGAAGATTATTCATCAAATGCTACTCTTAGAGTTATTCAGGCAAATTATAAGCTAATTGATGATAAAACAATTACACTTGCTGATGACGACTATAAAAAATGGTATGAAGATAATAAACATAAATTTGATCAACCTGAAGAAATAAGAGATATTGATTATGTAATTTTTGATATAAATCCTACTCCCGAAGATCTTAAAGCAATTGAAGAAGAAGTTGCTAAAATTTATAAAGAATTTCAAGAGTCAAATGATGCAGGTGCTTTTGTTGGAACACTTCAAGATGCTAAATATGATAGTTCGTATTTTAAAAAGGGAGTTTTGCCAATGGAAATAGATTCTGTTGTTTTTAATAATCAAATAGGTGCTTTTATGGCTCCAGTAATTATTAATAATGAATATAATTTTGCAAAATTAATAGACATCAAAATGCGTCCCGATTCAGTAAAAGCAAGTCATATTTTAGTGCAATACGAAGGTGCTCGCAATTCAAAAGTTAAAAGAACTAAAGACGAAGCTAAAAAATTAGCAGATAGTATTTTAGTTCAAGTTAGAAAAACACCTAATATGTTTGCCAATTTCGTACTTAATAATTCTGAATATCCAACTGCAAAAAAAGATACAGGTAACTTAAATTGGATTATTGATGGAGACTATAATTATCAGTTATTCTACGATAGTTTATATTATTTAAAAAACAACGATATGCGTATTGTTGAAACTGCTCTTGGATATCACGTTATGATAGTAACAGACAAAACTGTCGCAAATAAAAAAGTTAGAGTTGCTATTGGTAAAAAAGAAATTGCACCTAGCGAAAAAACTATTCAAGATGTATTTGCAGTGGCTAATAAGTTTGCTGCTGAAAATGAAAATACAATTAAATTTAATGAATCTGTTGTAAAACAAGGGTTAAATAAACGTACTGCTGATAAACTTAAAGCAATGGAATATTCGGTACTTGGTGTAAAAGATAGTAGAGAGATAGTTCGCTGGGCTTACGACGAAAAAACTAAGAAAAATAGTGTATCACAAGTATTTGATGTAGATAACAAATATGTAATTGCAACTTTAAAAGAAATTAAACCTGCTGGTATTGCTACTTTAGAACAAGTTAAGCCATATATTGAGACCGTTGTTAAACGCGAGAAGAAAGCGCAACAACTTATTGATAAAATGAATGTAGAAATTGGTAAAACTAAAGATCCTATTGTTTTAGCTGAGCAATTCAAATCGAAAGTTGATACAGTTGCAAATTTCAACTTTGGTGCTTATAATTTATTTAATTATGGACCAGAACTTTCGGTAATTGGTAACATTTCAAATATGAAACCAGGTCAAGTTTCAAAACCTTTAAAAGGCGAAATGGGTGTTTATGTTGTTTATTACGATCAATTTACACCTGCTACTCCAACAAATGACTATAAATTTATTAGTATGCAATTGGGTAGTATGTTTTCACAGCGAGTAAATAGCGAAGTTTTTAAAGCAATTGAGAAGAATGCCAAAATAAAAGATCATAGAGTAATGTATTACTAGATTTTTAAAATAAAGCAAACAGAAAAAGGGGCTTAAAAGCCCCTTTTTCTGTTTGTAAAAGATATACTATAAATGAACGCATTCGTTGTAGGCAATAGCAACTGCTTCCATTATTGCTTCCGACATTGTTGGATGTGGGTGAACAGCATCAATTATATCTCGAGCTTTTGTTTTAAGTTTTCGAGCTACTACAACTTCTGCAATCATTTCAGTAACATTATCTCCAATCATGTGGCAGCCAAGCCATTCATTATTTTTAGCATTAAAAATTACTTTTATAAATCCATCACGATTTCCACCAGCTGCTGCTTTACCTGAAGCTGTAAATGGGAATTTGCCAATTTTAATTTCTAATCCAGCTTCAATAGCTTGTTTTTCGGTCATTCCTACTGATGCAACTTCGGGCGAAGTGTATGTGCAACCTGGAATATTATTATAATCAAGAATATCAACTTGATGTCCTGCAATGGTTTCAACACAAATTAAACCCTCGTGAGATGCAACGTGAGCTAACGCTTGTCCTTTAACAATATCGCCTATAGCATAAATGCCTTCTACGTTTGTTCTATAAAAATCATCTACTAATATTTTGCCATTTTCACATTTAATTCCATTTTCTTCTAATCCAATGTTTTCAATATTTGTAGTAACACCAACTGCCGAAAAAATAACTTCAGCTTCAATAATTTCTATACCTTTTTTAGTTTGAACCGAAACTTTGCAAATATCTCCGGAGGTATCAACCGACTCAACATTTGCCGATGTAATAATTTTCATTCCTTGCTTTTTAAAAGAACGCTCAAGCTGTTTAGATACTTCTTCATCTTCGTTAGGAACAATATTTGGCATATATTCAACTAAAGTTACTTTTGTTCCGATAGAATTATAAAAGTATGCAAATTCAGAGCCAATTGCACCAGAGCCAACAACAACCATCGATTCTGGCTGTTTTTCGGAAGTCATGGCTTTGCGATAACCTATAATTTTTTTACCATCTTGTGGCAAATTTGGCAGTTCACGAGAACGAGTTCCAGTTGCTAAAATAATATGATTTGCAGAATAGGTTTCAGTATTTCCCTCTGTTGTTATTACTTCAATAATTTTGCAATCTTTAATTTTTCCAAAACCGCTAATATGCTCAACATTATATTTTTTGAATAGGAATTGAATACCCTTGCTCATATTTTCGGCAACTCCTCTACTACGATTAACAATTGCTTCCATATCGGGAATAGCTTGCCCATCGATTTTTATACCATAAGAATCGGCATGTTTGATATAATTAAATATTTGAGCACTTTTTAAAAGAGCTTTAGTAGGAATACAGCCCCAATTTAAGCAAATTCCGCCCACTTCGGCACGTTCAACAACGGCAACTTTCATTCCAAGTTGTGATGCCCTAATTGCAGCAACATACCCACCAGGACCGCTTCCTATAACAATAAGATCGTATTGCATTTTAATTGATATTTTAGTTAATATTTTTATAAATTGTTTAAATAAATTAAATTTTCCACGAAAATACAAAAGAAAAATTGATAAATTAAAAAACAATACTAAATTTGCAATTCAATTAAACAAAAAATATTTTACAATTTAAAATTATAGTTATGAAATTTGATCCCGCAAGCAGTATTCAAGATGTTTTAGCCTTTGGCGAATTTGGTGATGTAAATCCATCAATTACCGATTCAGCAACCTATACATTTATGGAAGCAAAAACAATGTTAGACACTTTTCATGGCGAATCGGAGGGTTGTTTTCTATACTCTCGCCACTGGAATCCAAGTAATAAATTTTTAGCCGATGCTTTATCTGCAATGGAAGGTACCGAAGCTGCTTGGGTTACAGGTTCTGGTATGGGTGCAATTACAAGTGCAATTCTTCAAATATGCAGTTCGGGCGATCATATTGTGTCGAGTGTTACTGTTTACGGAGGTACTTTTGCTTTTCTGAAAAATTATCTTCCGAAATTTAATATTGATGTTACTTTTGTAAATTCAACCGATTTAGAATCGGTAAAAGCTGCAATGCGTCCAAATACTAAAATGGTTTATACTGAAGTTATGACTAATCCATTATTGCAAATTTGCGATATTCCTGAGTTAGCAAAAATTGCTCATGATGGAAATGCAAAACTTGTTGTTGATAATACATTTACTCCTATGATTGTTAATCCAACAAAATATGGTGCTGATGTTGTTGTGTATAGTATGACAAAGTTTATTAACGGTAAAAATGATTGTGTTGCTGGTGCAATATGCGGTACTTTGGATTTTATAAATGCTCTAAGCGATGTAAATACTGGCACAGCAATGTTGTTAGGACCTGTTTTAGACCCACTTCGTTCTTCAAGTATTTTAAAAAACATACATACACTTCATATTCGAATGAAACAACATAGTTATAATGCTATGTATTTAGCTAAAAAATTCAAAGAAATTGGTTTAAAATTTAACTATCCTGGCCTTGAAGAGCACTCAGGTCATAAAGTATTTTTAAAAATTATGAACCCAGAATTTGGTTTTGGAGGAATGATTTCTATTGATATGGAAAAAGCAGAAATTGCAAATGAACTTATGGAACGTATGCAATTAGAAGGTGTTGGTTATTTAGCAGTTAGTTTGGGATATTTTAAAACATTATTTAGCAATTCAGGCAAATCTACATCTTCGGAATTACCAGAAGAAACTCAACGCGAAATGGGTATGTCGGAAGGTTTAATTCGTTTTTCAGTAGGTTTAGATAATGATATCGAAAGAACTTTTCAAATGATACTTAAATGCTTAAAAGAGATGAAAATAGTATA
>CAZRCF010000181.1:0-6304 GCA_964598505.1 uncultured Lentimicrobiaceae bacterium
TTAATTCAATGAACAACTTTTATATTTTTGTTTCCTAAATGCACAACGGGTATATTTTGTATATTATAATGTATAAATACGTATATTTGTAAATATTTATATTATATGATAGACAAAATAAGAAAAGCCAGACCTTATGTAGATCGTCCGCTTTATACAGAACGTATTAAGCCTTTTATTGGTAAAGAAATAATAAAAGTTCTTACAGGTCAGCGTAGAGTTGGCAAAAGTTATATTCTTTTTCAACTGATGGATTTAATTGAAAAAGAAAACCCACAAGCAAATATTATATATATAAATAAAGAGTTTAAACCACATTCATTTATTAAAAATGATGTTGATTTATATGAATATGTTCAATCTTTTACAATAAAAAATAAAAAAAACTATCTCTTTATTGACGAAATACAAGAAATTGAGCATTTCGAATTAGCTTTAAGAAGTATGCTTCTTGAAAATACTTATGATATTTTTTGCACAGGAAGTAATGCAAAAATGCTTTCCGGCGAACTTTCTACTTTTCTTGCAGGCAGATATATGGAGTTTCCTATTCATAGTTTGGGATATGGAGAGTTTTTAAGTTTTTTTAATTTAGAAAATAATACTGAAAATTTGTATAAACACCTAAATTTGGGTGGAATGCCATATTTAAAAGTAATAGGGCTTAATGAAAGTTCTGTTTATGAATATTTACGAAATGTTTATTCAACAATATTATTGAAAGATGTTGTTGCCCGAGAAAACATTCGCAATGTTACTTTTTTAGAAAATTAGTAGAATATCTTGCTGATAATGTTGGTAATATATTTTCTGCAACAAATATTAGTAAATATCTTAAATCTCAACATATTACAATGACAACCCAAACAGTGTTAAACTATTTGAAACCATTAATTAACGCTTATTTTATACATAAAGTTTCACGTTCGGAAATAAATGGATTAAAGATTTTTGAAGTGGGCGAAAAATATTATTTTGAAGACTTAGGATTAAGGAATACTTTTCAAGGATTTGACAGAAGAAAAGATATTAATAAATTGATGGAAAATGCTGTTTATCTACATTTAATTATAAATAATTTTAATGTAACCATAGGAAAATTAGGAACAAATGAAATTGATTTTGTAGCTGAAAAAAATGGCAACAAATTATATATACAAGTTGCTTATATGTTAATAGATGAAACAACTATAAACAGAGAGTTTGGTAACTTAATGAAAATTGATGATAATTTTCCAAAGTATGTTGTAACAATGGATGAGGTTAATTATCGTACAAATTACAATGGAATAAACCAAATTCATTTACGAGATTTTTTATGTAATAATACCATTGGTTAATTTATTAAAAACCTACATATATAAAATATTTTCCAGTAATAGCATTATTAACAGTTAGTTGCAAACTAACAATTATTTTATGCTAAGTTTCAAACTATGTATAACTAGCAAATTTCAATTAATAATTTCTTGTAATTTTGGATAAAAGGAATGCTAAAAAAATTAACGACTTTTTAAAACACAATTTATCTGGTCTATTTTTTGGATTTTTTCAAAGAAATTAGTAAAATTCAAATAATCAGTAGCAGGATATATTCCTTTGTTTAAAGTAAAGGTTCTTATGTAAGTAATTTGTTGATTGTTAATCAAAATTCGACTATTATAATCACCATAAATTGATTTAATTATTTGATTTCCTGGCAATTTATCTATTAAATAATTATCAGGAATAATATAAACAACACTATCAACCATCATATTAGATCGTTGAATCTGTATGTCAAACTTGCGTTGAGTAGTATTTAAAGGCACATTATCAATTTTATTCATAAGGTTAAGAGGAAGTAAAATTATATTATTCATTTTTATTCCATATTCAGGTAATGCAAAATTAATTTCTTCATCAATTTGAGGTATTATATTTTTATTTTCTTTATGTGAAAAATTTAATAATTCGAAATTTGCAATATCAATATTTTTAGTAACAAATCGTTTTTTATCTATGTCGTCTATATGAATAATTTCTTGTATTTTGTCATAAAAAAGTCCTTTATAACTTGTTTTCACATTTACCATTGCAGATAAATCGCTGTTTAATGAAACAACTACTTTGCGAACTTGTTTATTATCAAACACTGAATACACAGGTGTATGCACTAATTCACCTCCATTTTCAGTAATTAATAAAGCATCTCTGTCATCAGTAAATGTACCCAAATAACCAAATGGAGATAACTGACTTGTACATTCAAGCCAAATAGTATCTTTTTCCATTGGAATACAAATTATTGCATGATTAAACTGGTTAGATGGAAAATCTTTTAAAAAAGAAGGAATATTTCTTCCTGCTGGTACTAGCGAATAATAAGATTTAATATTAGCTACATCTAATAGCGATTTCATATAATTTGATAAAGCTTTACAATCTCCATAAGAATATTTATCTACTATTTCGGCATCAAAAGGCTGTAATCCACCTATACCTACTTGGATACTAACATAGCGAGTTTTATTTTGAAGGTAGTTGTACAATATTTTAATTTTTTCAACTTTATCAGTTGTTCCATTTAATAAATTTTTTATATGATGTTGGGTTTTCTTACTAAGATTATTTTTTCCGTAATTAAGTTTCATAATCCATTCCCCAAAACTTTTCCATGATTGATAATTTCCTTCATAACCGTTCATTTTAAAATACAAAGGAGCGGTATAAACAATTGGTATAAAATTGGTTATTTCTGTAGTGTACATTTCTTCTTTAATAGCAAGTAGATTTTGAATTCTCCATTCATAAATAAAAATATTCTCCTTTTCTTTTTTTACTGGTTCATTAGTCATATTTTTTATTAAATATCTGAATGGTAAATTTTTTGGGGTAATTACTCTGAATTCTGATTTTTCAAGTGCAATATTGTAATCTTGTAATGGAATATATGATGGGTATGATATGAAACCTGAGAGTTTAACTTCATAAGAATACTCAATTGTAAAAGGAAGATTTCCAAATTTTGGATCAATGTACTTTACACGATTATCATCATAAATCGAATAATCAGATATTGCACTAAAATCCCTTATATCTGAATTGCTAATTTTTTTAACTTTATACCCTTGTGCATCGTATATAATTGCTTTAATATTTTTAATTTTTGAAAATTTATTGTAATTTTTTATAAATTTAGAGTTTTCAATAGCATTATTATTTAAAATTGTTATTACATATTTTACACGAATTACAGCAGAATTTGACGAATACACTTCAAATTCATTAAGATCATATCTAACTACTGCTTTTGAATTTTCAAGTAATTCTTTAGGAATTTCTGAAACTGGGTATTTTATCTCTTGTGAATAAAGGATCGAACTTAAAATACAAAAAAAACAAACAAATTGAAATTTAATTAGGTTCATTAATCTTTAAATTTAATAATCACTAGTTCTGAATGCTTTTTAATAATTTGATTGTAAAATTCTTTCAGATATACGTATTCATTTTGAGGGAATACTTCATCATTTATATTAATTTTATATTTTAAAAGCAATTGATTGTTTGTTAAGTTTATTTGATATGAAAAACTTGCTTTGTTGTTAGGCATTTGCAAATTTATAGGTTTAGGCATGTCAATTAACTCTATAGAATCAGGAAGAACAATTGAAACAATAACTGTTTTTTCTTTATAATATGGAAAACTAATTGGATATTTTCTTTCGTCTAAGTTAAACGGATTTCCTTTTATTTGTTCAAAAAAATTTGGATTCAAAAATAATTCGTTTCCAATTTGAGAAATTTGATTGTCTAAGGCAATTTCATAAGAATCTTTAATAGGTAGATTCAAACTATCCATATTTTCAAATTTCGAGTTGATAATTTTTAGTCCAGTTTTATTTTCTCTGAAATTATCAATATAATCTTCTGTACTGTTAAAAGAATGAAACTTTTTTCTGAAATTAAGTGCTGCATAATCGGTTCTAATACAATTAATATTACCTACTAAGCTCATATCGTTTTTTAATATAAGTTGATAATAAAATAATTCCTTTTCCATTTTATCTGCTTTTATATCAATCTTAATTGCCTCATCCTTTTTCAGTAAACGTCCATGATAATTAAGATTCTTTTCAGGCAAAAGATCATAAGGTGCATATTCCTCAGTGGCATCAAGCAATATAGATTTGTTATCTATCATAACACTAACTATAATATGGTCTAATTTATTTAAACTAGGATATATAGGTGATATCATCCCATTATTACGTGTACTTAACACTATCGGATAGGCTTCAACTCCCAATTTATTTAGCAATAATAATAAGGTTAAGTTAATATCTGCCGAATTACCTAATTTTTTATCAAATGTTGTACCTAATATTTCGCTACTGCTAAATAGTGTCTGTATTCCATTCCATTTTATTTTTTTAATAATTTGAAATGCAACTTTTACTTTATCTTCGGTAGTAAGTGCTGTTTTTTCTATTTCTTTAACTGTGTTTTTAATAAATGCTTTATAACTAAGGGTTAATCCAAAATAGCGATTTTCCATTAATAAAGTTGAAATAGAATTCCATGAATTTGCAATTGACTTATAATAAAAACCAGGAAATGTTATATTTGAAACATCAAATTCAAGTTTAGTAATATAATTTTCAATAGAATTTAAATATGGTTCAACCTTAAATGCTGGCATATCAAAAGCAATCCACCTATTTTCGGAATCAAAACTTAAACCTGCGTAGCCAACAAGTTTTTTTTGAAAAATTACATATACAGATGGTTCAATTACTAATTCACTCCAAGCAACTGGTATAGTTGATTGAAAATGCCATTCTTGTGGGATACTTCTATAACAAATCTTATAATCAATTACAGAACCCTCTTTTACATTAGGCATTGCAACTCTTATATTGTACTTATTTTCGGTAATTCTATCTTTAAAAATAGAAGAAGATTCTAATTTTGTTTTTGCAATTTTCCCATTTTCAAGATTATAGGTTATGCAATCAATCTCTGATTTTGAAGGTACTGAAAATATTTGATTAGCCCATTTATAACCCTCTTTCTTTAATATTTTTATTCGCATAATCCTTGTAAATACAAAATCATTAGAATTAAAATAGCCATAATCAAAGAGTATAACAGCTGAAGCAGAGCTGTCTTTATCATACACTTTCATTTCAAGGTCTTTAATATCTATTTTCCCAAATTTAATTGGTGCCTTTTGCGAAAAAGAAAAACTAATTGTAAGGAAGTTTAGAATTAAAAAAAAATTGATTTTCAGTAAATATAACATATAAATAATTAAGATAATTAATTGAGAAAAACAGCAAAGATAAGGATTTTCAATAAATTTAAAAATTAAAAATACATATTTATTGAATATTTAATTTTAAAATAAATTAGCTATATAAAAATATATAAAATCAACAAAATTATAATCAAAATGTTATAACAGTTCTTATGAGGCTAATTTATTTTGTTTGCATTTTTTAAATTTTGCGAATTGATAGTTAATTTAACTTTAATAATTAGTGAACAATTTATTTTGTATATATTTGTTTCAAACGTTTATTCTATATTTTTAAATTTATTTGTTGTATGGAACTCGTCAATAATAATTCACTTTGGCGAAAAACCTTTTATTACTCGTTTAATAGTATTTTAATACAATATTTCAATTTATATGCAAAGTTACAAATTGTATTTTTAACTTTCAAGATTGAAATTTATAATTAACATAAAAATAAAATCATAAAATTAACGACTTTGTCTCATAAGCATTTCAATTTCATCAACCTCAACTGGAATTTCAGCTAATAAATCAATTGGATTTTCGGCAACAAGCATATCAGTTTCTATACGAACACCAATACACTCTTGGGGAATATAAATACCCGGCTCACAACTTAACACCATTCCACATTGAAATTTTTCTTCTTTGCTGCCAACATCATGCACATCTAGACCGATAAAATGAGAAATTCCGTGCATATAGTATTTTTTATATAATGGTTCCAATGGATTTTGATTTGCAACATCTTCTTCGGTAAACAAACCTAAATTTATTAGTTGTTTTTCCATAAGATTAACAACTTCATTTTGAATATTTGAAATTGTATTATCAGGAACAAACATCTTTTTAGCTTCATTAAATACATTTAAACATGCTTCGTAAACTTGTTTTTGGCGAGGAGTAAATTTGCCATTTATTGGAATAGTTCTAGTGCAATCGGCTGCATAATTTCCATATTCGGCACCAAAATCAATTAATAAAAGTTCACCATCATTTAATGGCTTGTTATTTTCGGTG
>CAZRCF010000182.1:0-6287 GCA_964598505.1 uncultured Lentimicrobiaceae bacterium
TACTATATGTTTTGTTATTAATTACACTGCTGCTATTAATAACAACGCTTGAATTTATAATGCTATACGATGATATTAAAGGAAGATTTTCTGTTATAGATGAAAGTATATATTTTCATTTTAACATGATATATTTTGGTATTTTATTTCGCGATTTATTGTTTATTGCGTTTTTTACTATGTTTAGAATATACCGCGATGCTGTTAATGCCTATAAACTATTGAAAGAGAAAACCGAATTAGAGCAACAGAAAATGAAAATAGAATTAAATTTGGTAAAATCGAAAGTAAATTCGCATTTCCTTTTTAATACCTTAAATGGCATTTATGCGTTGGCACTGGAGCGGTCGGAAAAAACAGCCGATATGGTGGTAAATCTTTCGGAATTAATGCATTATGTTGTACAAGATAATGAAAATGAATATGTGCCATTAGCAAAAGAGATTGAATTTTTGGATAATTATATTGCTTTGGAAACTGCACGTCACTTAAAATTAGATGTACAGTTTAATGTTAATGGTTCAACTTCTGAAATTAGAGTACCACCAATGATTTTTGAAGCTTATGTTAACAATGCTTTTAAATATGTAAACAACGATGGTAGCGGCTTTATTTATATAAACTTAGAGTGCCGAAATGATAATACTATTATTTTTACGTGCGAAAACAATACCCGAACAACTCAAGCTATGACAGAAGTTAAATCAACAAAAAAAGGGTTAGTAAATAATAAAGATAGGTTAAATCAATTATACAAAGACAAGCATAAGTTAGATAATTATTTTGAAAACGGAATATATAAAGCACGACTAGAGTTAATGAGTTAATTGCCACTGAGTTAATAGCTACTATTTTCCAATTTTATTTTTAACTATTTTTTTCTTTAAAAGCAGGACTAATTTTGAATGCCAAATTTTCTTTTATAACTACATTTTGTCCATCGGGGCAATCCACTTTACTTTTCGAAATAATAATACTTTGATTAATAAAAGAAAATTCTTCTTTTGGCAATATGCTCATTATTGTTTTTAATGAAGTAAGGTAATAGTAGCTTTTACCATTTGTAGTATGTATATATAGGTAATTTCCAATTTTCTCGATAAATAAAATATCATTGAAATAAATTTTTTCAAATATTTTTTTGTCAATAGTTCCAAAAACATAGTTTTGCGTTTCATTATTTGAAATTGATTTTTCAATATTTTTATTCTTTTCGGTAATATTATTAAAAATATCAAAAACTTTAGTTATTGCCTTAAAAAGTCGTTCGGCTTTTATAGGTTTTACCAGAAAATCAATAATGCCATAATCGTATCCTTCAAGAGCATAGTCGGAATGGGCGGTAGTGATAATAACATTTATTGGTTGATTTATGTTTTTTAGTAAATCCATACCATTCATATCGGGCATATCCATATCAAGAAAAATTAAATCGGGCTTGTTTTCTTTAATAAAGGCGATAGCTTTAAACGCATTAAGGCAATTACCAATACACTGTAATTGTTCGTAATTTTTTAATAATAATTCAAGCGATTTATGAGCTAGTGGCTCGTCATCTATGATTAAATAATTAATGGGGTTCATATTATGTTATTATTTTTTTTGTTAAAAA
Organism: uncultured Lentimicrobiaceae bacterium; assembly: GCA_964598505.1. Lineage (GTDB taxonomy): Bacteria > Bacteroidota > Bacteroidia > Bacteroidales > WCHB1-69 > CAZRCF01. The sequence goes on from CAZRCF010000182.1 coordinate 1,613, forward strand.
ACGTTATTTGATGTTTTATAGTTAAAAAATATGTGATAAATTAATGTATTGAAATTTTAAATTGAACGATTACAAATTTACAAATAAAATGAATAAAAAATAATTGCAATTTTTAATTTTATTTTGTAATTATTTCTGAAATAATAAAAAAATAATTATTACTGATTTTCAGTGTTTTACAAATGTGTTTTTTTCAACATATCACAAAAACGTCCCAAAAACAATTATTTGTATTGAAAATTTAACCTTTGAACTTAAATTTACATCCTTCAATTATTAAATAATCATAAATCTAAAATTAAATTAATAATTATTATTAGCATTCTAATATAGATTTTAAGATAAAATAATAATTGAATAATTGCTTTACCCTATAATTAAAAATATGAGTTAAATATAAATCATATTCCTTCCCAAAATCCCTAAATTTTTGATTATGCTGGCGCCAGCCGGCTTTTTTTTAAACTTATATGTTGTGTAATGTTTTTGTAATGTGTACTTTGGTTTTCAACTTAGTAGCAATAACAATTAAATACATATTAAATATGCAAAAACAAAAAAGTTTTAATACCTCATTTTTTTGTAAATAAAACTCACTTCATACAAAAAGAGTAACTATTACAAATTTAATATTGAAATACATACTTGTTTGGATTTATTCTTTTTTAGGGTTAATACCTCGAGGTTTTACCTCGAATTGTTTTTTTTTGTGCGTGAGTCTTTTTTGATACCTCAAGGCTTTGTCTCGGGGTCATTTATTAAATTCTATCTATATTTTAGCCTTCTCAAATTATTTGTAATTATTTCAGAAATAATTACAAAATTTTTACACTTGATATTCAACTACTTACAATTTCGTTTTTTCAACATGCCCCAAAAACGTCCCAAAAATCGCAGTGTGATTGCATAAGCATTGCTTTTAATTTACATTTGCAGTACAAAAAAATAAGTAAAAAATATTAATAAAATAGAAAGAATGAATACTAAATAAAAAAGCCGCTGCAAAGTACCTCCTTTAAAGTTTGCAGCGGCGTAAAAAACACTTAAATTGCCTGACGGGACATATATTTAAGTAAATAAAGGAGGTTATTGTTGCAAAAATAGATAAATTTTGCTAAATCTACGCAGGTTTATTAAAATACCTTACCAAAAATTTTGCTCGCTGGTTCTTATGCAATGTGCATAATTGATTGACTGCGACAGTGGAAAAATAAATAATTAACAAATAAAAAATTACAAAACATGAAAAATTCAATTAATAAAATGTTTAGTTTTATTGAAAAACCTAAGCAAGAACAAAAAATATCAAAAAGTTTAGTTTCGTTTCTGTTAACAGAAGAACAAGAAAATCAAATTACTGGTGGTGCTGAGGGGCGCTGTGTTGGTTTTGAAATTGAATATTGTTTGCATGTATATAAAACGCATTGTGACGATATAACATGGTCAAATCCTGGCGATGACAATTCAACTATTTAATAAGTTAATAGAATAATTATTTAGTACTCCGACTCTGGTCGGAGTACTTTTTTAAAACTACAAAAAATAAGTATTATGAAACGAGCATTAAAAAATATTTCACCCAAAAAACAATATAATTAGCGAGTTCCATACGACCAATAAATAAATTAATAAAAATGAACGTATGAAATATTCAAAATATAATAAACTTTTTACAACTAATGATAATATTCATCTGTTGTACAATTCTATTTCAAATAGTTTTGCTGAATTAGATAGCGAAACATATAAAAATTTAAATAAATTAAAAGAAAATAAAATTGATTTAAAGGAGTTAGATGAAGATTTAAAAAAAATACTAATAGAATCAAAAATATTAGTTGAAAATGATTATGACGAATATTACGAAATTAAATTAAATGCATTAAATCAAAGATTTAATAAGAATGCTCTAAATTTAACAATTGCACCAACAATGGATTGTAATTTTCGTTGCACATACTGTTTTGAAGAAAACAAACCCGTAGGCAATATGGATAATGTTACCGAAGATAATTTAATATCGTTTATAGAAAAAAGTAGTGAAAAAAAAATAGTCTTTATAAGTTGGTTTGGTGGTGAACCATTAATAGCATTTGATAGAATAATTTCTATTACAAATAAACTTGTTGAAAAAGGGTTTAAAATTTCCTCAGATATAATAACTAACGGTTTTTTGCTTGAACCTAAAATTGCCGATTTATTAAAAGAAAATTTTATTAACAATTTACAAATAACTATTGATGGTAATGAGGATACACATAATAAAAGAAGATTTTTAATTGATGGGGGTAAAACTTTTGAGGTTATAATTAACAATATTAAATATTTAACAGAAAAACATCCTGAAATTGGAATACATATTAGAGTTAATATTGATAAAAATAATTACAAAGAGTTTAATGAAATCAATAACTATTTTACAGAAAACTTTAAAAACAAAAAAATCGGAGTTTACCCTGGTTATGTTGTCGATAATAATGCATGTACATCCTCACATAATTGTAATTTTGATAGACATGCAAAGGTGGAGTTTTTAAAAGAACAATTTTATTCAAATGGTATTAAGCAATTAGAATTTTTTCCTTATGGAGGATACAGAGAATGTATGGTTCGTAATACAAGTTCTTATGTTATTGATTATGAAGGTTATTTATATAAGTGTTGGAACGATATTGGTATAATTGACCAATCAATAGGCAATATTAATAAAAAAGGTTTTGTTAATAATACTATTTTAACAAGATATTTAACTGCTGCCGATCCTTTTGAAGACCCAAAATGTATTAATTGTTTTTACTTGCCCAATTGTGGTGGTGGTTGCCCATACAGAAGACTAAAAGAAAAGTACAATGAAGCCAAAATTGATTATTGCTCACTTCACAAAGGAAATATAGAAGATTTACTTGAAATTCACTATAAAATAAAAAAAAATGAACAAAAATAAAATTTTAAGCATTGTAGGATTTTTGATAGTTATGTTATTTATTGGATGTAATTCAAAAACAACAACTCCAGCTGGTAATTTGCCAGTTCTTACACAAGCACAAATGTACCAAGATTTCGACTCCTTAGTTTATATTATTGAAAATGTAAACCCGCAACTAATTATTAAGAAAAAAATTACTGGTATTGACTATTTGTCAGAATTAAAACTAATGAGAAACGAAATAAAAGATTGCAAAAATACGGAGGAATTTATTTTATTAATTAATAAAGCCTTTACATTGATGCAAGATGGGCATTGCAATATTTTATTTGCACATCCTTATTTTATGCCTTATAAAACAGCACAATATTTATATGAATTAACCGATTCTATGGCATATTGTAATACATTAAAATATATAAATTTTTTTGATAAAACTGAAGAAACACAAAAATTTTGGTTGGAAATTAAATATATCAACGGCGAATACTATTTATTAGAACCGTTTAAATATAAAAATAGAATATATAAAGAGGGTTTTAAAATAACTGAATTTAATGGTGAAAGCATTCATTCATTTGTACAAAAACTTGCTAAATATCGTATTAGAATGAGATGGGATTTTAATAATAATCGTTACTATTCTGAAATGTTTTTCTGGGCATTACCTTATTTAAATATAAAATATTTTTCATTAACATTTTGCGATAAAAATGAAAAAAAAATTACTGATTTATTTGATAATTTTAAAAAAGTTTATAACTATGAAAGACAAATTATTTCAAGTGATAAGGATAAAAAAATAAAATATTTTTCAAATAGTTGTGTTTTATATATCAAATTAAAAAAAATGGATTTAAATTATCTTAATTTAGATGATATAAATGAATTATCAAAAAATAAAAAAATTAATAAAATCGTAATTGATATTAGAGGAAATAGTGGTGGAAACGATAACACATGGTTAAAATTACTTGGAAGAATAATTGATAAACCAATAATTTATCCTGTAAAACAACTTGTCAAAAATTCAAATATTATAAGATATAAATTAAAAAATGAAATAAAAGACTTTAAAAATACAGAAAAAATAAGTTTGTTAGACAATGAAGAGTTTTTGGTTATTTATAATCAAAACGACACAATTTATCCTGATAAAAAATCTATTAAATATAAAGGGAAAATATATCTTTTACAAGACGAAGAAATATATTCCTCTGCTTTAGCTCTTTCATCGGTTGCTGCACTTTCTGATAAAATAGTTAGCGTTGGTCAAACAACAGGTTGGATGGGTGGCATGTGTATTACTCCAATTGCTTTTACATTGCCAAACTCAAAACTTATTTTTACAATTGAACCTGCTATTGATGCAACTAATATTAAAACCATAAACAACTTTTGGAAAGATACTGTTGAAGTTCCTTTTAATCCGCCATTAGATTACTATATCAATAGAGCCAAATCAAAAGAAAAATTAAATATTGAAGATGACCAATATTATAAAAAAGTAATTGAATTAAAATAATATTTTTATGTGCCTTATGTGGAAAAAAAACTGTGAAAATCTGTTCAGTCGGTGTTGCAAGTATTCTAATTTTTGCAATAATTCAAGTAAAAATGTAACTTTGTTTAATATTTTACGTACAATAATTAATTATTAAATATATTTATAGATATTAATGTTTAAATTCCCTTTTTACAACCAGCCCGATGCAATGGATTGCGGTCCTACTTGTTTGCGTATGATTG
>CAZRCF010000183.1:0-6198 GCA_964598505.1 uncultured Lentimicrobiaceae bacterium
TAAAACCTACAAAGGCTTATTGAAAGAAAACACCAATCTTGAAGATTCTTCAAAAGCTAAATTTTCATTGGTTTTATCAAATCCGCCATATTCTGTAAACGATTGTAAAGACGATTTAGAATATATTGGTGCACAACATGATTTTACTTTATATCCTTATCTATCAGATAAAAGCAAAGATATTGAATGCCTTTTTGTTGAAAGAACCAAACATTTATTAAAAGACGATGGAATTGCTGCTATTGTATTACCAAGTTCAATATTGAACAACACAGGTATTCAAACCAAAACAAGAGAAATTATTTTGCAATATTTTGATATTGTTGCCATTGCCGAATTGGGCAGCAATACTTTTATGGCAACAGGAACTAATACTGTAATATTATTTTTGCGCCGAAGAGCCAATACACTGAGCACCGAATGGAAAAAATCGGTGGCTCATTTCTTTGAAAACCTACAAGATATTACCATTAATGGCATAGAAAAACCTGTTTCTAAATATGTAAACCATGTTTGGGAAAACATTACGTTTGACGATTATATTTCGATGTTAGAAAAAACACCAAATGAAGCCATACAAAACCACGAAATATATAAAGAATACCGCAAGAAACTAAAAACCAAAACCGAAAAGAATTTTTGGGATTTGGTGTTAGACCTTGAAGCAGATAAGCTATTTTACTTTATTACTGCCTATACCCAAAAAGTAGTATTGGTAAAAAGTGGCGAAAAAGACGCCGAAAAAAGCTTCTTAGGGTACGAGTTTAGTGACCGTAGGGGAAGTGAAGGTATGCATGCAATTTTACAAGACAAGACTGTAGATGAATGCACACAAATGTATGATGCTAAACTATTTGACAACCCCGAGAAAGCAAGCACTTATATATTAAAAGCATTTGAAAAAAATACAGCTTTAGAAATCTCTGAAAATTTAAAAAACAATATAGAATACGTTAATTTAGTTGATTTGCTAAATTTTAGATTAAGCTCTTGTGATTTGAAAATTGAAAAAAACGAAAAGATTACTTTAAACTATGAGGATATTTGGGGGACAAAAAAAATCGAATACTTAGACAAATTTGCTGAAATTCAAAAAGGTAAATCTATTACAAAATCAAAAACAATAAAAGGAGAAATCCCTGTAATTGCTGGCGGTCAAAACCCTGCATATTTTCATAATGAATCTAATAGAGATGGCAATATTATAACCATAAGTGCTTCAGGTGCATATGCGGGATATATTAATTATTTTGAAAATTCAATTTTTGCATCAGATTGCAATACAATTAAATCTTTAAACGAGCATAAATTACCTACAAAATTACTATATCATATTTTAAAAGTTATGCAATTACAATTTTATAAATTGCAAAGAGGACAGGCTCAGCCTCATGTTTACAAAGATGATATTGAGAAAGTTAAAATTCCGATTTTAGACAAAAAAAATGCTGACTTAATTTTATATGAAATAGATAAACTTGAAGAGGATGCAAAGACAATTGTTGTAAGTGAATTAGATAAAAAAATCGAAGAAATAATTAAAAAATATTTATAATGACAAATATTGAAACTAAAATCCTGAAAGCATTAGAAACAAATAAATTAAATCCTGAAATTCTCGGAGAAAGAAAATGGTACAACTATTTTATACGTATTACAGAATTGGTTTGGAGTAGAAATTTTCATGATGGTTATTTGATTGAAGTTTACACCGAAAAGTATGGTGACCATTTGGCTTCAATAACTATTTAGATTTTACGAGCAACAAAAAATAGTTTCAGAAATTGAAAAAATTGAAGAAAAAATTGCAGTTTTAGAAAAAGAAATTGCTGCAATTCCAAATCAAAAAGAAACAGTATTAAAGAATTATTTATAATATAAAAACTAACAATTTGCAGTTAAAAAGTTTTTTTGAAAAAGTTTTTTTGAAAATACTTTGTATTATTAATATAGTTTTGTAACTTTGCAGTCCGAAAATAGAAAAAATAATCGAATAAAGGATATAAGTATGTATTTAACAACTGAAGTAAAAAAAGAAATTTTCAGCAAACACGGAAAATCTGAAACCAATACAGGTTCTGTAGAAAGCCAAGTTGCATTGTTCACTCATAGAATTTTGCATTTAACTGAGCACATGAAAAAAAACAGACAAGACAAATTCACAGAACGCTCTTTAGTTATATTGGTTGGTAAACGTAGAAAATTACTTGATTATATTAAACACAGACATATTGACAGATATAGAGCTTTGATTAAAGAACTAAATCTAAGAAAATAAATAAAATAGAGCAAATTCAAAAGGCAATTTACGGATTGCCTTTTTGTATTTATACTATAATGTACATTAAAATAAGAATAAAAAAAATATTAAAATGATAGGAATAACCAAATCTTTCAACTTACCTGATGGTAGAGAAGTTATAATCGAAACCGGTAAATTAGCAAAACAAGCAGACGGATCTGTTGTTGTAAAAATGGGCGACACCATGATATTAGCAACAATTTGCACCAAAAAAGACGCTTCCGAAAATGTTGATTTCCTGCCTTTACAAGTTGACTATCAAGAAAAATATGCAGCTTTAGGACGTTTCCCAGGTGGATTTTTTAAACGCGAAGCAAGATTATCGGAATATGAAATATTAATCTCTCGCTTAGTTGATAGAGCTTTACGACCACTATTTCCTGAAGATTACCATGCAGACACTCAAGTATTAATTACATTGCTTTCCGGCGACAAAAACCAGCTTCCTGATGCTCTTGCTTGCCTTGCAGCATCTTCGGCAATAATGGTTTCAAATATTCCTTTTAACGGACCAATTTCGGAAGTTAGAGTTGCACGAATTGATGGCAAATTTGAAATAAACCCTAGTATTTCCGATTTAGAAAAAGCTGACATAGAGCTAATGGTAGCTGCTTCAATAGACAATATTGTAATGGTTGAAGGACAAATGAGCGAAGTACAAGAAGCTGATATGATAGAGGCAATTCGTGTTGCTCACGAAGCAATTAAAATTCAATGCCAAGCACAAATTGATCTTGCAGCAATGATTTCTTCGGCAAATCCAAAACGCGAATATTGCCATGAAAAAAATGATGAAGATTTAAAAATCAGAATAAATAAAGAACTTGCCGAACAAGTTTATCAAGTAAGCAAATCATTTGCTCCAAAACATGAACGCTCTGAGGCTTGGGGAAAAATTATAAACGATTTTATTGAAACAATTCCTGAAGAAGAACGCAGTGAGAAAAAACCACTTGCAAAAAAATATTACGAAGAGTTGATGTATGATGTTGTTAGAGAGATGATTTTAAACGATAAAATCCGTTTAGATGGTCGTAAAACTAACGAAATCAGACCAATTTGGAGCGAAGTAGATTATTTGCCTGCGGCTCACGGCTCTGCAATTTTTACTCGTGGCGAAACACAATCATTAACTACTTGTACGCTTGGTTCAAAATTAGATCAACAAAAAATTGATGGTGTTGTAATTGAATTATCAAACGATTTTATTCTTCATTACAACTTCCCTCCATTTTCAACTGGTGAAGTTAAACCTATGAGAGGAACAAGTCGCCGCGAAATTGGACATGGAAATTTAGCACTTAGAGCTTTAAAACCGGTAATGCCTTCATCAGACATAAATCCTTATACAATCCGTTTAGTTTCTGAAATTATGGAATCTAATGGTTCCTCGTCAATGGCAACTGTTTGTGCCGGAACTTTAGCTCTAATGGATGCTGGCGTAAAAATTAAAAAACCTGTTACAGGTATTGCAATGGGTTTAATTACCGATACAAAATCGGGCAAATATGCAGTTCTTTCCGATATTTTAGGAGATGAAGATCACTTAGGCGACATGGATTTTAAAGTTACTGGTACTGCTGATGGAATTACTGCTTGCCAAATGGATATTAAAGTTGATGGTCTTTCGTTTGAAATTTTAGCTGAGGCTTTAAATCAAGCAAAAGAAGGACGTTTACATATATTAAAAGAAATTTCAAAAACAATAACCGAACCTCGCGAAGATTACAAACCATTTGTTCCAAGAATTGTTAAAACACAAATTCCTCGCGAATTTATTGGTGCAATGATAGGTCCAGGCGGTAAACATATTCAAGAATTACAACGCGAAACAGGTACAACAATTGCAATTGAAGAAGTAGGAGATTTTGGAATTATTGATATTATTTCGAATAATAAAGAAGCTGTAGATATTGTAATGAGCAGAATTAAAGCCATAACTGCTGTTTTGGAAGTTGGCGAAATTTACGACGGAAAAGTAAAATCAATTCAACCTTATGGTGCTTTTGTTGAACTATTACCAGGCAAAGAAGGATTGCTTCATGTTTCGGAACTTGCTTGGGAACGTATTGAAAAAGTGGAAGATGTGCTTAAACCTGGTGATATTATACAAGTAAAATTATTAGAAATTGACAAAAAAACAGGAAAATATAAACTTTCACATAAAGTTTTAATTCCTCGTCCACCAAGAAAAGAGAACAACAACCCTGAATCAAAATAAGGTAAAAATAAATTACCTTACTATGCTTTTTAAATATTTTGCAACCAAATTACTAAATTTTACGTAAAATATTAAGTGTTAAGTTAAGTTCATAAATATTTTAATATAAAATCAATATGAGGCAACTCAAAATTTCAAAGCAAGTTACCAATCGCGAAACAGCATCATTAGATAAATATCTACAAGAGATTGGTAAAGTTGAGTTGATATCTGCCGATGAAGAGGTTGAATTAGCAAAAAGAATTAGAGCCGGAGACCAAGCTGCACTTGAAAAACTCACTAAAGCAAATCTTCGTTTTGTTGTATCAGTTTCAAAACAATATCAAAATCAAGGATTAAGTTTACCCGATTTAATTAATGAAGGCAATTTAGGTTTGATTAAAGCTGCTCAACGTTTCGACGAAACAAGAGGTTTTAAATTTATATCTTATGCTGTATGGTGGATTCGTCAATCAATTCTGCAAGCTCTTGCTGAACAATCGCGTATTGTTAGGCTGCCATTAAATAAAATTGGTTCAATAAATAAGATTAACAAAGCTTATGCTCAACTCGAACAAGAATATGAGCGTGAACCTAAAGCTATTGAAATCGCTGAATTATTAGATATTACTGAAGTTGAAGTAAAAGAATCGTTACGTAATTCAGGACGACACGTATCAATGGATGCTCCATTAATTCTTGATGAAGATAACAATATGTACGATGTTCTTCGTAGCGAAGAAGCAATAACTCCTGATTCAGGCTTAGTTTACGAATCGTTACGTAAAGAAATAGAAAGAGTTATTCAAACTTTACCTCAACGCGAATCAGATGTTATTCGTTTGTATTTTGGGTTAGAAGGAAAACATCCTATGACTCTTGAAGAAATTGGAGAAAAATTTGAACTTACTCGTGAGCGTGTTCGCCAAATAAAAGAAAAAGCTATACGCCGATTAAAACATGCTTCGCGAAGTAAAATTCTGAAAACATATTTAGGATAATTTTTAAAAAAGCGAACTTTCTGTTCGCTTTTTTTATATTTTTACACAAAAAAAACAATGAATCATTTAATTTCACCCTCACTTCTTTCAGCAGATTTTGCAAATTTAGCTAATGATATTGAAATGATTAACAAAAGTAACGCCGATTGGTTTCATATTGATGTTATGGATGGAGTTTTTGTGCCAAACATTTCAATAGGAATTCCTGTTGTTGAAGCAATAAAAAAACATTCTAAAAAGCCTTTAGATGTTCATTTAATGATAGTTGAACCCGATAAATATATTACTCGTTTTGTCCAAGCAGGAGCCGATATTATTACTGTTCATTACGAAGCATGCCCACATTTGCATCGTTCAATACAAAACATAAAACAAAATAATATAAAAGCCGGAGTTGTTTTAAATCCTCACACATCGGTTAATTTGCTTGAAGATATTATTAATGCTTGTGATTTAGTTTTACTTATGTCGGTTAACCCTGGTTTTGGAGGACAAAAATTTATTGAAAACACATATAATAAAATTATTCAACTTCGTAATTTAATTGAAAAGAAAAATGCAAAAACTTTAATAGAGGTTGATGGTGGAGTTGATAACACAAATGCTAAAAAACTTATCGAATGTGGCGCAAATGTTTTAGTTGCAGGCAATTACATTTTTAAATCGCAAAATCCTTTAGCAGCAATTGATAGTTT
>CAZRCF010000184.1:0-6150 GCA_964598505.1 uncultured Lentimicrobiaceae bacterium
ATTTTAACTTTTGTTGAAAGAGTAAATGCAGTTACAATTCAAGATTTAAAAAATGCTGCTCAAACTATGATTAAAAAAGATCATTATGTTAGAGCTGTATTGCTTCCTGCCGATAAAAAATAAGAGAAATAGTTATTAATCTCTAATATTTTATTTTATATTTTAACTCCATATTTTGATAATTCATTATATGGAGTTTTTTATAATAATTTATATCAAAATACTTTGTATTTTTGCAATAAATATTTGAAAATGGATATATTAGAAAATACACAACGAACTGAACTTTCGGAAATTGGCGAATTTGGTCTTATTGATGTTCTTACAAAAAATATAATACTCAAAAACAATTCAACTATAAAAGGCGTTGGTGATGATGCTGCCGTTATTGACTCACAAAACGAAAAAATATTAATATCAACTGATTTACTTGCCGAAGGAGTTCATTTCGATTTAACTTATACTCCTTTAAAGCATTTAGGGTACAAAGCAGTTGTGGTAAACCTTTCGGATATTGCAGCAATGAATGGCAAACCTGAACAAATTACAGTTAGTATTGCTGTTTCTAATCGATTTTCGGTTGAAGCAATTGAAGAACTTTATAAGGGAATTTATCTTGCTTGCGATAAATATGGGATTGATTTAGTTGGTGGTGATACAACATCGAGTAAATTGGGATTATTTATTTCAATTACAGTTATTGGTAGAGCAAAAGAAGAAGATATAACTTATCGAAATACAGCAAAAAAAGGCGATTTAATATGTGTTACCGGCGATTTGGGTGCTGCTTACATCGGGCTTATGATTTTAGAACGCGAAAAAGCAATTTTTGAAGCCAATTCGCTAATTCAACCCGAATTAGAAGGTTACGATTATTTACTCGAACGCCAGTTAAAGCCCGAGCCTCGATTAGATGTTGTTCAAAAACTTAAAGAAATTGGTGTTAAGCCAACTGCAATGATTGATATTTCAGATGGTTTAGCTTCCGAAATAATACATATTTGTACAAATTCAGGGCTTGGGTGCAATCTTTACGAAGAAAAAATCCCAATAGACTATATGACAGAGGATTTATCGAAAAAATTAGGATTAGTTCCGGCAACTATTGCTCTTAATGGTGGCGAAGATTACGAATTACTTTTTACTATTAATCAAAATGATTTTGAAAAAATAAAAGATATTGAAGGAATATCTATTGTTGGTCATACAACTGATATTAACGATGGTATGAACTTAATTACTAAAGATAATAAAGTTTTTGAACTAAAAGCACAAGGATGGGATGCATGGCTTAAAAATGAAAATAGGAAAAAATAACTAACTTTGCTTCTTTAGATTATTTATTTTATGAATAAAAGTAGCATTTATATTAAAATTTCAATATTTAAAAACATTAAAAATAGAGATGCTTTTTTAGCATATTCATTTTAATGCTAAAAATAATACAAATCATTTATAATCATACAAAATATTAAAAAATTATGGAATTACCTTTTTCAGAATCATATAAAATAAAAATGGTTGAGCCACTTCGTCGTAGTACTCAACAAGAACGTGAAAAGTGGATTAAAGAAGCAAATTATAATTTATTTAATCTTAGAGGCGAACAAGTATTTATCGATTTGCTAACCGATTCGGGAACCGGCGCAATGAGCGATCGCCAGTGGAGTGCAATTATGATGGGCGATGAGAGCTATGCAGGTGCTTCGTCATATTATAATCTTAAAAATGCAATAAAAGACATTCTCGGGTTCGATTATATAATGCCCACTCATCAGGGCAGAGCAGCCGAAAATGTTCTTTTTTCAGTTTTAGTAAAAGAGGGTGATATTATCCCCGGCAACTCACATTTCGACACAACTAAAGGGCATATTGAGTTTCGTAAAGCACACGCTTTTGATTGCACTATCGACGAAGCTGCTAATACAGAAATATTTCACCCTTTTAAAGGAAATGTTGACCCTGCTAAACTCGAAAAAGTATTAAGCGAAAAAGCTGATAAAATACCTTTTATAATAGTTACTATTACAAATAATACTGCTGGCGGGCAACCTGTTTCGATGGAGTGTTTGAAAGAAGTTCGTAAAATTGCCAACAAATACAATAAAATGGTAGTTTTTGATTCTGCTCGCTTTGCCGAAAATGCTTATTTTATTAAAACTCGCGAAGCAGGATACAAAAACAAAACTATTAAAGAAATTGTATTAGAAATGTTTTCAAACGCCGATGCAATGACAATGAGTGCCAAAAAAGATGCTATTGTTAATATGGGTGGTTTTATTGCTATGCGTAACGAAGAACTTTGGCGTCAAACTTCTGTTTTTAATATTATGTTTGAAGGTTACGTTACTTATGGTGGTATGTCGGGCAGAGATATGAATGCTCTTGCAGTTGGACTTGACGAAGGCACCGAGTTTGATTATTTAGAAACACGCATTAAACAAGTAGAATATTTAGGCAATAGACTACAAGAATTTGGTATTCCATTTCAATTTCCGGCTGGCGGACATGCAATATTCGTTGATGCAAATAAAGTTTTACCAAATGTGCCAAAAGAAGAGTTTCGTGCTCAAACTTTAGGTGTTGAGTTGTACATTGAAGCTGGTATCAGGGGAGTAGAAATTGGTGCAATACTTGCCGATAGAGACCCAATTACTCGCGAAAATAGATACCCAAAACTTGAACTTCTTCGCTTAGCAATTCCACGTCGTGTTTACACAAATAATCATATTGATGTTATTGCGGTAGCACTAAAAAATGTTTTCGACCGTAGAAATGAAATTAAACATGGTTTGAAAATTATTACTGAAGCTCCTATTATGCGCCATTTTACTGTAAAATTAGATAGAGTATAAAATTTAATTTATAAACTTTTAAAGCAGTTTACTAATTAATTAGTAAACTGCTTTTTGTTAAAAAATAAAATATGAATGATATTCAAAAAGAAAAAAGATACACACGAATATTTGAACAATTAGAAAAATTGTTACAAAAATCAGATAACCAAATTGCTCGAATGGCAACAATTGTAGCTGTATTACATAATAAATTTGATTATTTTTTCTGGACAGGATTTTATGTTTTACAAAATGGAAAACTCACAGTTAGCACTTATCAAGGCTCTTTAGCTTGTATGGTTCTCGAAAAAAATTGTGGAGTTTGTTGGTCGGCAATTAATAATAAAAAATCAATAATATTAGATGATGTTCACACTTTTGAGGGTCATATAGCATGCGATAACCGCTCCAAATCGGAGATAGTAATCCCATTTTATAATAGAAACAATGAAATTATTGGAGTGCTTGATGTTGATAGCAAAAAAAAAAACTCATTTTCAAATACCGATGCAATATGGTTAGAAAAAATATTATTTTTTCTAAATAATGATTTATAACAATTTTCTTTTAAATTATTCCACTTCCGTTGTTGTATATGTTATAAGTACCGACATTATTCTTAAATTCCCTGTACCATCCCAATTTGAATAAGCCGAAATCAAGTATGAATAATTCTGATTATTAATTACTGGATTGCTTATTGTAGATGTAGATAAATTACTATAACCCAATGTTCCAGAAGTAGCAACTGAAGCTAAGTTTAAATAACCACCATAAGTATTGTCTAGTCTATATAAGCTAACATTTAAGTTTTGTGCTGAATTATCATAAAAATATACTTTGAACCCTGTAACAGTTGCACCATGAGGCAAATTAACACCAGTTGAGAGAGAGCTGGAGCAAATAGATGTAAAGAAAGCTCCACCACTTCCTCCACCTGTCTGATAAGTATATGCAGTATTTTCGGCAATAAAAGAAGCTGAAGCAACAGACAAGTAATGTGTTTTTGGTGTATTATATTTGAAATCCAATGCCTTCACAGTATCCAAAGCAATTATCATTCCTGTGGTTTTAGTATTGCCAGTAAAATAGCCTGCCCATAAAGCTAAAGCGTTGTCTTTATATGCAAATGCCCCCCATGTGGCAGCGTTATGATATCCAATTACAGCAGTAGAATTTATATAATCTAAATCGCTGTAACCTGCCATTGCAGCAGAGTATGTGTTTCCATAATAAGAATAGGCTTTAATAGCAGCATCTACCTCTAATAATGCCCATGATGTACCGCCAAATGTAGGACCAACTGCACCATTGCGGCGAGCATAAATATTGGTATAATTAGCACCATTAATACGTGAAGGACGATACACATACAATTGGGTATTTGTTAATGGAGATGCACCAATACCTAAAGCAGTACCATTATTATATAACACATCGCTTGCCAACCAGTTAGTGCCGTTATGCCTAAGTGTTTGGCTGTCTGTGCCACTTGGTAATAATCCAGTATGGGTATGATTACCCTCAGCCACTTGTGTTGAACCTGAACCAAAATTTAACGATAAAGTAGGATTGCCATTTACACCATCACCATTTGACACACTAATGCCATTGCCACTAATATTTATACTTCTAGAGGTTATTGTTCCAGCTGCTGTTCTGGTAATAAGTCCATTGGTGTTAAGATTGTGTAAACCTAAGGCATTGCCAGTTAATCCTAAGGTTCCTGAAGTAGTAATGGTGCCTCCTGTTATCCCGTTGTCAGAGGCTATGCTAATTACAGTACCGTTGCCTGTTCCTGCACCTATAGCAGTACGAAAATCGGCAGCGTTAAGTGAACTTACACTATTATCGGTATTAATGCGCAAAAAACTTATTGCCGAAGGATTGGTTATTCGAAGAAGGTTTCCTCCTAATGTGGTTGATCCATGAACTGAACCTGTGTTTATAGTGCTGTGTGTATAAGCTGTGTTCCAGTTTGAAATATTTGTTGATGTTATACTTTTAACATTTGCTGGAACTGTGGGATCGGTTTCTGTATAACTTGAAAGATAACCTGCTGTTGCATGGTTGCCCCAAACATAAGCTGTGTTCCAATTTGTGATATTTGTATTTGTAATTCCATTAGATGGTGATGCGACAAATACTGGGTCGGTTTCGGTTATGCCACCTGTAACTGTTTCGGCTGTTTTTGCATTTAAAGCATAAGGAACGCTTAACAATTGGCTTACTCCAGTTATGGTGTAAGTTGTTAAAGGTGCAACTACTGCTGTTTTTGTTTCGATATAATAAGTATTAGCTGCCCAGTTAATGGAGCTAAAACCCACTCCACCACCTATTTCAATACTTACTAAGCCATTGGCATTAGTGGTTGGTGTTTGGGTTTCGGTATAAACAATTGATCCTGTTGGCGAGCCTTGGCGAATGTTTATTTCCATACCAATTTGTGTGTTTGTTACCAAAAGTTCGCTACTATTGCGAATAACTGCTTGGTAACTAATTTTTTGTGGTGCTTGTGCAAACACTGTTGCCGCTAATAATACGGATACTATGATTGTAAATAACTTTCTCATAATTTAGTCCTCCTTAATTTTTAATAATTTTAAACGTTATTAGTTCTTTGTTGCTTCCGATAATTTTTACAAAATACGTTGCTGGCAAAAGATTGCTCATAACAATACTTGTTTGGGTACTTGTAATCTTTTCGCTTCGTAAAAGCTTTCCACCAATGTCGTACAATTGATACGATAATTTTGTAGCATCAAAATCAGCTACACTCAATGTAAGATAATCGATCGTAGGATTTGGGTAAGCCGAAACCTTAAGGTTAATACCTTTGGATTCTTCAATTGCCGTTACTACCGAAATCTCGAATGGCTGCTGCACGCCCTGTGCTACTGAGCCATTTGAAACTGATGTGTTGGTGGTATACTACCTGCCCAATAGAATAACTTACCGAGCCTCCACTACCCAAAGCAATACCGCCTGTGGCTATTAATGCAGTTTGTGCTTGCAATCCCGTTAGCCCTATTCCTAACAAGAGTATGGCTATTAATTTTAACTTTTTATGTTTTATATTTGTCATCATTTTAAATTGGTTATTAGTTTATATATTTATCGCTAATTTTATGTATGTCTTTCATTTTATAAAAATTATATAACAAAAATAAAATAAATTTATAATTAATTGATAATAATATTTTATTTTGTATTTATTACTTGCAAAATATAACGAGTTCGTAAGCTGAAATTAAGAGTTTATGAAACGAGCATTAAAAAGATTTTTCACGCAAGAGAATGATTATTTAGCGAG
>CAZRCF010000185.1:0-6150 GCA_964598505.1 uncultured Lentimicrobiaceae bacterium
AAAAACCATCTAATAGTTTTAAATTATTATCAATAATTGTTAAATTTCGCTTTATAATCTTTTCTTTTGATTGCAAAGCAATTATTGATAAAATTTCGCTTGGAGCACTGCTGCATATTGTTGTATAATCTTTGTAATTGGCAAACTGCTGAAATAATTTTGTGTTTTTTGTTGTCAGCCAACCAACTCTTAATCCTGCCAAAGCAAAACTTTTCGACATGCCAAATAATGAAATAGCATTTTCGTATAAATCGGAAGCTGATGAGGTTCTTGCATTTGGGTCAAATTCAAGAAATCGATACATTTCATCAGAAAAAAGGATAATATTTTTTTGTTTTGCAATATCAATAATTTCGATTAACTCTATTTCGGTAATTGTAGCTCCGGTGGGGTTGTGAGGAAAATTAATTACTATAAGCTTTGTATTTTCTTTAATTAATTTTTTCAAGTCATCAATATCAAAATGCCAACCATTTTTATCATTTGGAATCCATTTTGTTAATTCACAACCAATAGAATTTGCAACTTCGTAAAGCGACTGATAACTAGGAAAAGTGGTAATTACATGATCGCCTTCCTCGAGAATACAATTCATAGCTATAAAAATACCCTCTTCGGGTGTTATTACTAAAACTTCTTCGGGTGTTATTGTTTTATAAAGCTTTGATATCTCATTTCGTAAAACAGGATGTCCTTTTGATTCGGTGTAGCCAAGTTGTAAATTATTCCATAAATTAAGCGAATTTTTGTTAGCCATAAATAAAACTTCTTCAAGTTTTAAGGCTTCACAATCTGAACACGATAAAAGAAAAGGTGCCGAGAATTCATATTTTGCAAAATGCCTCTCTAATTCAAAGGGTTTGATTTTCATATAATTGTATTTTTATATATATTGCCTAACAATTATTTTACCCTTGTCAAAGTTTTATGCTTTGGCAAGGGTAAAATCAACAACTTATATTTGTCTTTGGGAAATTAAGGTATTATATGACTGTTTTTACAGTGCATATTTGTATAGCTTATTTTTGCATTTTCTTTTCTAATTCGTCTAATCGGTCATTTGCAGAATGAACCATCATAATAATACGAACAAAAGGCATAGCAAGCAATAATAAAGCAAGCGAAGTAATCATTTCAAACCAGTTGAAATTTACAATGTTTACTACAACACCTATTAAACCTATTAGTGCGGCAATAATTCCAGCAGGAACTCCTATTGGACATCTGAGTTTTTTCTTTTCTTCCATTTTTTTAAATTTATTGATTAATAACTGTTTAATTTATTTATTAATTCCTCTTTTGTTGGCACATTTCTGAAAACTACTTTTTTGTTAATTATTAGTGCCGGAACAGCATGAATTCCCAATTTCATTGTTCTAATAATACCTATTGGTGAACTTGCAAGACTTTTTTTAAACTCAAACTTGTTTTCAAATTGTGGCAGAACATCATCAAGCATACGTTTAAAAATCTTGCAATTAGGGCAGGTTAACGTATAAAACATCTCTATTAAAATTGAATTTTTCTCTTTCATTTATAAAAAATAAATATTATTTGCAAGAACAAATATAACTTAATTTATTGATGCTGCAAAATTTATTGATTTTTAAACAATTTCTCTTAAATCATGCTTGATTTCCTTTGCAATTCTATAATTTGTTGGAAAAAATATTAATAGCAAAGCTAATCCTGCAAATGCTTCAAACAATAATATATAAGCACCAAATAACATAAAACCAATTATTAAAAAGAATGATGCTCCATTAATTGTAGCTATTCTTATTATCATAGCTTCTCGATATTTATCAAGTTTTTCGTTTAAATTAAGTGATTCTGTATTTTTAATCTTTTTTTGAAAAAAAATTAACCCAACAATAACACTTACTAATGAAAACAAATTAGCTACAATTAAAAAAATATTTAATAAAGTTTTATCATTATCTATAAAACCACCCTCTTTTTGATTAATAA
The DNA here is from genome assembly GCA_964598505.1 of uncultured Lentimicrobiaceae bacterium. Classification (GTDB taxonomy): domain Bacteria; phylum Bacteroidota; class Bacteroidia; order Bacteroidales; family WCHB1-69; genus CAZRCF01. Next base: position 1,972 of record CAZRCF010000185.1, read on the forward strand.
AAATCGAAATCAAAATAAAAAATAATAGACCAGTTAATATTCCTATATGTATTATTTTTATGCCTTTAATTTTTTTATTTAATTGTTGCTCCATAATTTTATTTTTTTTTAGCCTTTTTAAAATAAGTGTAATATGTTGAAATAAATTTTATACAAAAATAAATTGTTTTATTAATGCCGCAAAATTTATTGAGAAATATGTTTTTATTATTTTGTATTTGACTAAAATTTAAGATGTTTTGTGATTAGATGATTTGGTCAATAATTTATTTTTTTCTTTCCATTCTTAAACCTCTTTCAATCAAAAAGTCATTTATGTCAATACAAATTACATTGTGCTTTTTTGAAACAGCTGGTATTTTATTTTGTTTTGTTTTACTTTCATTTGTAATCAATACGCAATTATGAACTTTACAATATGCAATCAAATAAGGATCTGCTTCTTCTTTACCTTCAGCTTGTTTTTTTGCATCAAAAAAACCTGAACTGTATTCTTCATTTACAATTGGTATTGCAGCATTAATACTTTCAGCATCAGTTGTTTTTACAAAACGATTTTTCCATTTTTTCATCCAAATTTTTAAGAAATCTTGTTTCCCTTCGTAGCTGTTAATTTCTTCTTCAACAAAATCAATTGTTCTGAAACAATTATTAACAATTAGATCTTCTATTTCCTCCCAAATAGCAATAAACACTGGATTATCATGTTTAAAAGTCGATTCAAGTATGATTAAACCACTTGTGTCAATAACATATATTGTTTTTTCTTGATCAAAAAGTGACTGCATCTTCTATGTATTTAATAATTGGCGAGTCTTAGAAATATATGATAGTCTTATACCTAAAAAGTCCGATAAATCTTTCAAATCAATTCTGTTTTGATCAAATGCAGAAAATGCTAATGAAATATATGTTTTCCCTTTTTCTTTAATGGTTTCTTTTGCAATATTTCTTCCTTCAGTATTCTTCGCTCTTCCAAATTGTGGTTTATTCCAAGCCTGATGTTTTTCTTTATAAAAATCTGTTGTTGTAAGTTTGTTTTCAAGTAAGCTTCTCAAAATAGCTAAAGGTCCAACGTTAAAATAATCACCAAGAGCAATTAAATCTCTTTTTGACCATATTTTTTCACCTCGCTGTTCTTGTTCAATTACGATTCTTAATTGCAATAGTTCAGAAGTCGGAATAAGAACTTCTCCTGCAAAAGCATTGCACCATTTTTCGATTTCAAAATTGGTAATTTCTTTTAAATCACATAAAGCTCCTTCATTTAATAAAACGTGTCCTAATTCGTGAAACAATGAAAATATCTTTGCGGTTGGTGATTCACCACCCCTTTTAATTCCAATTATTGGAATTACCTCATCTAAAATTGAAAAACCTCTTAACATATCTTGAGTTAAACTTATTTGAAAAACAGCAATTCCCATAGATTCAATTTTTTCAATATAAGCCTCTAAAGCATAATTAATATTTGTCATTTCTCGAATTTCATTAAGATTTAACAAATCATGTATTTCAACAGCAACTGCTTTAGGGTTTTGATTTATTTTAGCAAAATAATTTAATTTAGGAATTGTCATTCCCATTTCTTTTCGGAGTTCAATTGCCGATTGTGCTAAAGCACGAGCTTTACGAACTGCCATTATAGTTTTTTCGTGAAAATTGTTTATCTCTTTTGAATCAACTGTTCTTCTATCCGTAGGCAAAGGTTTTTCTTTAGGTGTTTTTGAAAGTAAAAGAGTTGCAATTGTTCTTTTATAAGCTTTTGAGATTTTTTTAAGCTCATCTAAAGTAGGCTGTTTTTCTTCTTCCTCTAATTGAGCTATTCGTTTTGGTGAAATTCCTGTCTTTTCTGATGCTTGATTACGTGTCATGGCAAGTGATTCTCTTGCCCAAATAAGCACCTGATTGTTAACTCTTATATGAATACTGTCTTTCATTATAATTTCAAATATTTTTTAAATTTAAGATTAATATTCTAATTTCATTCTAATTTAATTGTGTAATTAACATTTTTAAATTATCACACACAATTATTTCCCCCACAAATATAGCAAAATATATCAATAAATGTAAAATAGCAAAATATAAAAATCAACCCTTAATAAGTTAAAACTCCAAATAAATAAATGGTTGTGAGGCTGAAGTGTAAACTTGGTAAATAATTATTGTAAAAACTACCAAAACAGCTGCTTTGTAATACCATTTTAGGTTGGTAAAGTATGTAATTGCTTTTTCGGTGTAGGTTTCGGGCAGGTAGTGAATTACCATTGCAAAAATCATAATTAAAGCCGGATACAGATATAACGTGAACCATTGACCTATTAAACCAAAATCGGTTTTTGTAAATATCATCGAATAAATTTGTCCTGCTTTGCCCATATCGGCAGATTTAAATAAAACTACACTTAAACTTAAAAACAGAAATGTTAAAAAAATACTCGATATATTGTAATATTTAGTAGGGATTTTAGTTTTTGCTTGTTTTCGCCAGTTTACCGAAATTGTATCCCATGCAATTGCTAATCCGTGCGATAATCCCCACAAAATATATGTAAAAGCAGCTCCATGCCATAATCCCGAAACAAAAAATGTAATTAATATTGCCAATATTGCTCCATATTTCATTTTCCGAAAATAAAACGAAAGAGGTGTAAACAGATATTCGTTAAACCAAGTAGAAAGCGTAATATGCCAACGCCGCCAAAATTCGGTTATATTTTTAGCCAAAAATGGTTTTCGGAAGTTTATTTCCATCTCGAAACCTAATAACAAGGCAATGCCTAAAACAATATTGGTGTAACCAGCAAAATCGTAATAAATTTGAATCATCGCTCCAAATGCTGCCATAAGGGCTTCGAAACCGGTAAAATAAGTTGGTGCATCAAAAACCCTATCTATAAAGTTGGCTGCCAAAAAATCGGCAATTACAATTTTGTAAAACAAACCGCTCATAATTAAGAAAAAGCCTCTTCCAATTTTTTCGGAGGTAATTTTTGTCGCCTGATGAAATTGTGGCAATAAATTTCGTGCTTTTGCTATTGGACCGGCTAAAATATTTGGGAAAAACGAAACATAAAGTAAATAAGTGAGATGATTTTTTTCAGGTTCTTCAATTATTTCTCGGTGAATATCAAAAATATAAGTTAGCGATTTAAATACGAAAAATGATATTCCCAAAGGCTGAATAATATTTAAACTTATTGGCTCCTGAACTGTAATATCGAGCCAAGTATTTAATAGAAATTGAGTGTATTTATAAAACAGCAGCGAACCAATATTTATAAATATTGAAACATAAAGTAATATATTTCTGGTTTTTTCGCTCTTGCTCGCCGACATCTCTTTTGCAATAAAGTAGTCGCTCGAACCCATTGCAATTAAAAGCAAAATAAAAGCACCGCTAATTTTATAGTAAAAAAACAGACTAAAAACTAATAACAAAAAATTACGAATTTCCATACGTGGAAGAGCAATTGCATAAATAAGATAAAATGCCGAAAACAATACAAAAAACAGTATAGAGTTAAACATTAGTGGATTTTCGGGCTGAAAACTAAAAATATTTGATAGTAATATATTTATCATTGCTTAGCTGTCAAGATTAATAAGGTTGTTGATTAAAGTTGAATATATAGATTGTAAAATTAATAAATTTCCTTTAAATTTTAATGTATTAATTCACTATTGTCCGATAAAAACTTATTTTGCAGCTACGTTGCTTTTTTAGTTGTTTTGTTTTTACAAACATTCAACAGCTACGCTGATAGTGTTTTGCATTTTAATTTGGCAACCTAAATGATTGTCATCCTGAGCCAGTCGAAGTGCAGTCGAAGTATTTAATAAATAAACTAACATAAAAATCAATCTCACAATAAGCTTGTCGAATTAATATAAAGGCTTCGACAGGCTCTGCCTGACATCATAATACTAATACGCAATATATACTAAAACTTAAATTTCACAGAAATTACAATAACAAGCTAATAGTCATCAGATGACTTACGGATTTAAGGTAAAATATTTTAATCGGATAACAATGGTATTAATTTTATAATATCTGATTCTATTTAATACTTTTTGTCAGCATAATAAAGTAAATTCAAAAACATTTTCTCTTTTTTTGTTAAATAATTGCTTTTAGGTTTCAAATAGCTTATATTTATATCATTATTTTTA
>CAZRCF010000186.1:0-3583 GCA_964598505.1 uncultured Lentimicrobiaceae bacterium
ATAAATTGATCAACTTCTGTTTTTGTATTATATAAGGCAAAAGAAGCACGAATAGTTCCTGTTATTTTAAAGTGTTCCATAACTGGTTCGGCACAATGATGACCTGTACGAACTGCAATCCCTAATTTGTCGATTATTATACCTGCATCGTAAGGATGAATGTTTTTCATAACAAAAGATAATACTGCTGTTTTTTTTGTAGCATTGCCAATTATAGTAATACCATCATTTTTTAGTAATTCTTGTGTAGCATATTTTAATAATTCGTCTTCGTGTTTTGCAATTTCAAATAATCCAATATTTTGAATATATTTTATTGCAACATCAAGCCCAATAACATCGCCAACACTTGGTGTTCCGGCTTCAAATTTATAAGGAAGTTCGTTATAAGTCGTTTTTTTGAAAGTAACATTTTTAATCATTTCGCCACCGCCTTGGTATGGTGGCATTTCGTTTAACAAATTCTCTTTGCCATACAAAACGCCAATTCCCATTGGTGCATATAGTTTATGCCCCGAAAAGCAGTAGAAATCGCAGTCAAGTTCTTGAACATCAACTGCAATATGTGAAACTGCTTGAGCACCATCAATTAACACTTTTACTCCTTTTGAATGTGCAATTTCAATAATTTTTTTAATAGGATTTATAGTTCCAAGTGCATTTGATACGTGAGTTATTGCAATAATTTTTGTTTTTTCAGTAATTAATTGTTCAAGTTTTTCAAGTTGCAAAACACCTTGTTCGTTAAAAGGTATAACCTTTAAATTAGCTTTTTGTATTTCGCAAGCCATTTGCCAAGGAACAATATTTGAGTGATGTTCCATTTCCGATACAATTATTTCGTCTCCCTTACCAACAAATTTTTTGCAAAAAGATGAAGCAACTAAATTTATTGAATCGGTTGTTCCACGTGTAAAAATAATTTCGTGGTTATTTTTTGCATTGATAAATTCTTTAATGTTTTGTCTCGAATTTTCGAATGCTTCGGTAGCTATTTGGCTCAAAAAATGAACTCCTCGATGAATGTTGCTGTTATATCGGTTATAATAATCGGAAATTGCTTCTATAACCACACTTGGCTTTTGCGTAGTTGCTGCATTATCGAAATAAACAAAATTGCGATTATTAATAGTTTGATGAAGTATTGGAAAATCGTTACGGATTTTATCTATATCTAATAACATTTATCTAATTTTTTAAAATAATATTTAACAAAATTAATAAATATATGTATTAAAAAACACTAAAAGTAATACTATTTGTAATAAAATAAAACATTCTAAACATCAATAAGTTGAATAAAAATTAATCATTTATCAAAAAAATTAATAAAAAATCAGTATTTTTGATTTTTCAAATTAAATAAAATAACAAAACGCTTATGTTTGAAGATAACGATATATCTGCTCTTGATAATTTTCGTAATGCAATTCGCTCAGGAAATCGCGATGAGCAATTTGAAAAAGCAAAAGAACTTTTTACAAGTAATAGTTACCGTGATGCGCTATTTTCTTACGAAATTTTGCAAAAAATGTATCCCAACGATAATGGTTTTTGTAATTTTAAAATTGCCGAATGTTATCTGAATCTTGATGAAGAAGAAAAAGCTATTGATTTTTTTGTAGACGCTTATGAAGTAGGATATAATAAGGATTTATGCGATGATGCTATTTGGGATGCAAGTGAAAGAGCATGTTATAAATTTCGGGAAATTGATTTTATACACAGATATTCGCAAAAACTGCCTAATGGCAAATACGTTAGAAAATCGAAAGAAATTATTGAAAATTTCAGAAAATAGAAAGTGTTTAATGTTATTAGGTTTTGAGAAAATTAAAAAAAACAGCTAATTATATTTAGCTAAAATATAAAATAAAATGAAAGGAATAATACTTGCAGGAGGCTCTGGAACCAGATTACACCCTCTTACCTTAGCTGTTAGCAAACAACTTATGCCAATATACGACAAACCGATGATTTATTATCCGCTTAGCGTATTAATGATGGCAGGAATAAGAGAAATATTAATTATTTCAACTCCGCACGATTTGCCTCATTTTGAAAAATTGCTTGGCGATGGAAAAAATCTTGGTTGTTCTTTTTCGTATAAAGTTCAAGAAGTTCCTAATGGACTTGCTCAAGCATTTGTTCTTGGCGAAAAATTTATTGGCAGCGATAAAGTATCGCTTATTTTGGGCGATAATATATTTTTTGGTTCAGGATTTCAGCAATTAATACAAACTAATAATAATCCCGATGGTGGAATTGTGTTTGCATATCATGTTTCCGACCCCGAAAGATATGGTGTTGTAGAGTTTGATAAAAATCATAATGCTATTTCAATTGAAGAGAAACCAAAAAATCCAAAATCGAGTTATGCAGTTCCAGGTTTGTATTTTTATGATAATTCGGTAGTTGAGATTGCAAAAAATTTAAAACCAAGTTCTCGAGGCGAATACGAAATTACCGATGTAAACAAATGGTATCTGGAAAACAATAAATTAAAAGTTGGAATTATCGGTAGAGGCACAGCATGGCTCGATACAGGAACTTTTAAATCGTTAATTGAAGCATCGCAATTTGTGCAAGTAGTTGAAGAACGACAAGGATTAAAGGTTGGTTGTATTGAAGAAGTTGCTTATAGAATGGGATTTATTAGCGAAGAACAACTTATAAAAATTGCCCAACCACTATTAAAAAGCGGATATGGCGAATATCTTGTTAAACTAATTGAAAATCATTAAAAACGATTTATTAAGCTATTTTATGTATAAAACAGAAGAATTACTGAAACTTATTTCAGACGAGGTAAATTCCTTAAATATAAACGGAAAACCAATTGATCTTTACGAACCAATTGCATATACTATGTCGCAAGGCGGTAAACGTTTACGCCCATTATTATCGCTTGTTTCTTGCCAAATGTTTAGCGGCGATATAAAAGCATCATTAATCCCCGCAATTTCGCTCGAAATGTTTCATAATTTCACTCTTATTCATGATGATATTATGGACAAAGCTCCTCTCAGACGCGGAAAAGAGACTGTTTATAAAAAATGGAACGATAATATTGCAATTCTATCGGGCGATACACTTTTTGCTTTAGCATATAAACGCTTAATGGACTATAAAGAGGGTAATGTAATCGATTTAATTCAATTGCTTAACCAAACAGCAATTAGTGTTTGCGAAGGACAACAACTTGATATGAATTTCGAAAAACAAGAAAATGTTTCAATTGATGATTATATTGAAATGATTCGTCTGAAAACTGCAATATTAATAGGTGCTTGTCTTAAAGCCGGTGCTATTACTGCTCATGCATCTTTCGAAAATCAAGAACTTATTTACGATTATGGTACAAATATAGGTTTAGCATTTCAACTTATGGACGATTTGCTTGACGTTTTTGGTGATATTAAAAAATTTGGAAAAACAAATGGCGGCGATATTCGCGAAAACAAAAAAACATTTCTCTATCTTAAATCATTAGAATTAGCCAAAGGAAATGATTTAAAAACATTAAAACACTATTTTTCGAGTACTAATTTTGATGAAAAAGAAAAATTTAATGCAGTAAAAT
>CAZRCF010000186.1:3593-6105 GCA_964598505.1 uncultured Lentimicrobiaceae bacterium
CCAAAAACTTCGTTTAAAAGAGATTACAGAGGAATTAATGGAAAATTATTATGAGTTGGCAACTCAAATATTAAAAGACGTTGATGTAAAACCTGAAAAAAAGAACACTTTAGACAATTTAACCAAAAAAATAATGCTTCGCGATCATTAGAATTGAGTTATTGATTTTATGAAACGAGCATTAAACAATGTTTTACCCAAGAGAGTTATAATTAGCGAGTTCCATACGACAAATAAATTAAAAAAAAATGAACGTATGAAAAAATTAGTTGTTTTGTCGGGCGCCGGAATTAGTGCCGAGAGCGGTATAAAAACATTTAGAGATAGCGATGGTTTATGGGAAAACCATAAAATTGAAGACGTTTGTACTTACGATGCTTGGCTAAAAAACCCATTATTGGTATTAGATTTTTACAATAATCGAAGAAGACAACTATCAGAAGTTGAATTTAATCTCGGTCATAAAACTTTAGTTGAATTTGAAAATTATTTCGATGTAACAATTATTACTCAAAATGTAGATAATTTGCACGAAAGAGCAGGTTCAAAAAAGGTTGTGCATTTACATGGAGAGCTTACCAAAGCTCGTAGCACTAAAGATGATTCGTTAATTTACGAAAATGGAATAAAAGATATAAATATTGGCGATTTGTGCGAAAAAGGCAGTCAGCTTCGTCCACATATTGTATGGTTTGGCGAAGCAGTTCCAATGATTGAAAAAGCAGCAGAAATTGTTTCAAAAGCCGATATTCTAATTGTGGTTGGCACATCTTTAGTAGTATATCCAGCAGCAGGTTTATTACATTATTTTAAAAAAGCAAACCCAATCTGGTATATCGACCCAAACCCAAGTAGAAATATATATTCATCAAAAAATATTACTATTATCGCCGAAAAAGCGAGTATCGGATTGCAGCAATTACTTCTTTCAATTAAATAATTTTTAGCTTATTTTATTACCTTTTTAACAGCAAAGGGTTTTAATTAAAAGCTATTAGCATTTAGCAAATTATCTCATTATCTCATCATCGCATTATCTCATTACTGTCTAATTCTATTTATTTGTTTCATCATCTACAATACCAAATTTTGATTTAAACGATTTTAAATTGTTTTTAGTTCCTGGTCGGTATTCAAAACTTGGTTTTTCTTTATCACTTTTAGTTCTTCTGTCTTCACCTTTTGTTTCAATTAATATTTTCATAAAATCTTTATCGGAAGAATAAATCGTCATTACGTTTGTCTTGAACTGAAATAGAAACTCGGTTTCATCAATTTTAAAATACATATTTAACTCATCGCGTGTTTTATTCTTTTTGTTAATGTGGATAATTCCTTTTACATACTTATTTACTTGATTTTTGCCAAGCATTGCAATACCAATATCATTGTATGATATAAATGATTTTGATTCAGCATCCCATTTAAACTGAATATCTGAAAGGAAGAAAGTATTTTGTAATTTTGAAGGTACTTTTTTGAATCTAAAATCTTTTTTAAGTTCGCTTACTGCTTTTTCGCCATCTTCATTTCCTAGTATTTTAATAATTGCTTGGTGATATTTTGTATTATCAGTAACATCAACACCTTCTAAATTGAGCGAACCTTGAATTAAATCGCTTAGTTTTTTAAGCAATTCTTCGCTAAAAAGGAAATTGATAGTAGAAGCAACATCAATTGTAGCTGAATCGGCAAGCATATAATTTTTTATTATTCCGAAGTTAAGCATTTCAATAGCTCCAAGTTTTGCTCCAATTTGTAACTGTCCATCACCGGTTGAAACACAATTTTTTACATTAAGCGTTATAATATTTCCAAATAAATTTGAGTCAACAGTTTTTTCGGGTGAAGCAATTTTGTATGCATTAAGCCATTTATCAAAAGTTAAATATCCGAATGCTGAAATAATTTCTAAATCACTCATGGAATATTTTGAAGTAGCAAAAGCAGAATATATTTTACCTTCGGCGCTTGCTGCAATTGAATTTGAAATTCTCTTTCCGTTTATATCTTTGCTTTTTTCATCGGTAGGAATAATAATTTCTATTGGATTAATATCTGCCTTAAACCTTAATGCTACAGGCTCTATAGAATTACAACCATGTAATAAGGTTACTCCACCCGAAAAATTTAATAGTTCATTTTCAGCAGTGAGAACAACATCACCAAAAAATCCAAAATGAGAGCTTAATGTAAACCCTGTTTCTTTAACTAATTTTCCGGTAGCAATAGTTTTTAAAAATTTATCAACAAAAATTGAATCAAAAAGTATTTTTTGAACTTTTTTATCTTCATCAATATAGTTGTATGTTCCTACTCCACTATACCATTTTCTAGAACCAATATTTACGGTAGCATCAATTATTTCATGGTATTTTGAATTAACATTTGCTAAAATTCGGCAATTGTTAAATGTTTCAAGTTCGGCAGCTTTATAAATATTTACCCTGCCTTCATTAGGAAATATTGCAGCATCAGCAACACGAATATACCTAACACCCTCTGTTTTAAT
>CAZRCF010000187.1:0-6024 GCA_964598505.1 uncultured Lentimicrobiaceae bacterium
TTGAAAAAAGCGAAATTATTTGTCAAAAATGTAAAAAGAAAAGAATTTTGTTTTATATAAAAGCAAAAAATAATATTACAAAAAGAAATGAGTTTATCGAATTTTGTAATTGGAATACTTTAACTAATGACTTTATTATTAAAGATATAACAAGAATAAAATAAAATAAATTTTTCTCAATAGTTATTACCGGCAAAACTTTAAGTGTCAAAAATATTTTTAATTATCAACAATCTAAAAAAAAACTTGACTTAGTTCTCATTTTTTTTATCTTTGCACAACTTTTTTAAAAATTAAGATATATGTATTGGACTTTAGAATTAGCATCAAAACTTGAAGATGCACCATGGCCCGCAACAAAAGAGGAGCTAATTGATTATGCAATTAGAACTGGAATACCATCTGAAGTTGTAGAAAACCTTCGCGAAATTGAAGATGAAGGCGATATTTATGAAAGCATCGAAGATATTTGGCCCGATTATCCTACAAAAGACGATTTCTTCTTTCACGAAGACGAGTATTAGATTTTTTTTCAAAGTTAAATTTTATGGTTTTAGGAGGCTTATTGCCTCCTTTTTTTTAATTATTTCAATAATAAATTTTTCTGTTAATTGAAATTCATTAAATTTGTAAACTTATTTTATAATAATTCAATAAAGAAAACTAAATTATGTTCACTTTAATACAAAAATGGTTTGGTACAAAATCAACCCGCGATTTAAAAGAAATTAATCCAATCTTAGATAGATGCACTTTAGCTTACGAAAGCATAAAAAATCTTACTAACGATGAGCTTAGAGAGAAAACTTTTGAATTTAAAAGAAGAATTGCCGATGCAGTTGCGACCGAAGAGGAGCAAATAAAAGCTATAAAAATTCGTATAGATGAAGAATACGATATGGATATCGAAGAAAAAGAAAATCTATATCGAGAACTTGATTTGTTAGAAAAAGCCGCTTATGAAAAAACGCAAGAGGTTTTAAATGAAATACTTCCCGAAGCATTTTCTGTTATAAAATCAACAGCACTTCGCTTTAAAGAAAATGAGGTTATAGAAGTTACAGCTACCGAATTTGATAGAAATTTAGCTGCAAAAAAAGCTCATATTGAAATTAGTGGAGATAAAGCATATTGGCAAAACAGATGGATGGCTGGTGGAAACCAAATTACTTGGGATATGTGCCATTACGATGTTCAACTTATTGGTGGTATTGTTTTGCATCAAGGAAAAATTTCGGAAATGGGTACCGGTGAAGGTAAAACGCTTGTTGCTACTTTACCCGTGTATTTGAATGCTCTACCTGGCAAAGGTGTTCATTTAGTTACTGTTAACGATTACCTTGCCCGACGCGACTCGGAATGGATGGGTCCAATTTTTGAATTTCATGGTTTAAAAGTTGATTGTATTGATGTTCATGAACCAAATACCGATGAGCGCCGAAATGCTTATTTAGCCGATATTACTTACGGAACTAACAACGAATTTGGTTTCGATTATCTTCGCGATAATATGGCTCGAAATGTTACCGAAATTGTACAACGCCCTCATAATTACGCTATTGTAGATGAGGTTGACTCCGTGTTAATTGATGATGCTCGTACACCTCTTATTATTTCAGGTCCAACACCTAAAGGCGACCAACAAGAATTTGATAATTATAAACCTATTGTTGAAAAATTATATAATGCACAACGTCAATTGGTTACAAAACTTCTTGCCGATGCAAAAAATCTACTTTCTTCTCCCGAAAATTCGGAAAACTACAAAGAAGGTGCAAAATTACTTTTTAGAGCTCATCGCGGATTACCAAAAAACAAAGCTCTTATTAAAGTTTTAAGCGAACCTGGCATGAAACAACTTTTGCTTAAAACCGAAGGTTATTACATGGCTGAGCAAAACAAACACATGCATATTATCGATGATGAACTGTTTTTTGTTATTGAAGAAAAACAGAACTCGGTAGATATTATGGAAAAAGGAATTGAACTTGTTTCACATAATTCGGAGCAAGCAAAACTGTTTTTAATTCCCGATGTTGGAGCTGGTATTGCCGAATTAGAAAAATTAAACTTAGACCCAATTGAAAAAATTGAACGCAAAAATGATATTTATCGTGATTTTTCAATTGCTTCCGAGCGTTTGCATACTATTCACCAGTTAATGAAAGCATACACTTTATTTGAAAAAGACGTTGAATACGTGCTTATGGAAAATAAAGTGAAAATTGTTGACGAGCAAACTGGTCGTATAATGGAAGGTCGCCGCTATTCCGATGGATTGCACCAAGCTATTGAAGCAAAAGAAAACGTTAAGGTAGAAGCTGCAACGCAAACTTATGCTACTATTACACTTCAGAATTATTTCCGTATGTACAAAAAACTTTCGGGTATGACTGGTACTGCAGAAACTGAAGCAGGCGAACTATGGGATATTTATAAATTAGATGTTGTTGTTATTCCTACAAACAGACCAATTCAGCGAAAAGACTACGAAGACTTAGTTTTTAAAACTAAAAGAGAAAAATATAGTGCTGTAATCGACCAAATAAACACTTTACACAAAGGAGGAACACCAGTACTTGTTGGTACTACATCGGTTGAAACTTCTGAATTATTAAGCCGTATGCTTACTTTGCGTAAGGTTGAACATAATGTTTTAAATGCAAAATTACATCAACGTGAAGCTGATATTGTTGCTTTAGCAGGACAACCCGGAACTGTTACAATTTCAACCAATATGGCTGGTCGTGGTACCGATATTAAGCTTGGAAAAGGTGTAAAAGAGACTGGTGGTTTAGCAATTATTGGTACCGAGCGACACGATTCGCGTCGTGTTGACAGACAGTTGCGTGGTCGTGCTGGTCGTCAAGGCGATCCTGGTTCATCGCAATTTTATGTTTGTTTGGAAGATGATTTAATGCGTCTTTTTGGGTCTGATAGAATTGCTCGAATAATGGACAGAATGGGTCTTAAAGAGGGTGAAGTAATTCAACACTCAATGATTACAAAATCAATCGAACGTGCTCAACGTAAGGTTGAAGAAAACAACTTCGGAACTCGTAAGCGACTTCTTGAATACGATGATGTAATGAACAAACAGAGAGAATCGATATACGATAAACGTAGAAATGCTCTTTATGGCGATAAATTAGTTATCGATTTATCAAATATGTTTTACGATGTTTGCGAAAATATTATTACCGAACATCAAGAAAGACGCGATTTTAAAGATTTTCAGATGGAAGTGATTTCTGTATTTTCTGTTGAATGTCCTTTTACCGAAAATGAATTTTATTCAGAAAATATTGATGTATTAACCGATAAATTATACGAATTAGTTTACCAAAACTACAAAACGCATACTCAAATTCTTGCACAAAAAACATTCCCAATTATTAAGAATGTATATGAAAATGAAGGACATAAGTACGAAAACATTGCACTTCCAATTTCCGATGGGCATAAAACTTTAAATGTTGTTGCACCTCTTAAAAAATGTTTCGAATCGGGTGGTCGCGAAATAACAACCTCTATTGAAAAAGGAATTACACTTGCAATTATTGACGATGCTTGGAAAGAACAACTTCGCGAAATGGACGAACTTAAACAATCGGTTCAAAATGCTTCTTACGAGCAAAAAGACCCACTTTTAATTTATAAATTTGAGTCATTTGAGTTGTTTAAAATTATGATTCAAAAAGTAAATCATGATATTGTTTCATTTTTAAATAAAGGCAAACTTCCAATGGAAGAATCAGGCAATGTTAGAGAAGCTCGTTTACCTCAATCGGATGCAAGTAAGTTGAAAACCGGTCGCGATGATGTTATGAGTCAACGAACTTCGGAAGTTCAAAAAACTGGACCAATTCATGTTGAGAAAAAAGTTGGACGAAACGACCAATGCCCATGTGGAAGCGGCAAAAAGTTTAAAAATTGTCACGGTATTGAAGCCTAATCTTTTAAATAAAGTACTTCAAAGCTGCCAAAAATGGCAGCTTTTTTTAAAATATTGATTATGAATATTTTGCTATCAACCGCTTATTTACCACCAATAGATTACATTAAATATTGTGTATGTGAAAATGTATTTATTGAATATGCTGAAAATTTCACAAAACGCTCGTATAGAAATCGTTGCTTAATACTTACCGCTAATGGAACTTTATGTTTGTCGATACCGGTAAAAAAAACTAAAGGTAATAATACACCAATAAAAGAAATTGAAATTGATTATTCAATGAATTGGCAATTAGACCATTGGCGTGCAATTGAATCGGCTTACAACTCATCACCATTTTTTGAATATTATAGCTATATGTTAAAACCATTTTATTTTTCTAAAAAGTGGAAATATTTAATTGATTATAATTCCGATTTATTAACTCTAATTTTTAAAATGCTTACAATAAACCCCGAATTAAATTATACAACAATTTACCAAAAAGAGCCTACTGATAAATTAGATTTACGACAACTCTTCCTAATTCACAAAAACGACCAAAATAATATTGAAAATAAAGATAAATATACTTATAATCAAGTATTTGACTATAAATTTGAATTCACACCAAATTTAAGTATTATTGATTTAATATTTAATTTGGGAAGCCAATCATTAAGTTATTTGAAAGGCTGCAATTAGTTTATGACGACTTTATAATTTGTTAAGTCGTTGTGCGAAGTTTGTAACTTCGCACTAAATAATTAAGTGCGAAGTTCGGAGACTTCGCACAACTATGTGAACTTGTCGAAGTCTTTCTTAAAAATACAATTATTAAAATCTTTGTGTAACTTTGTGAAAAAATTTTGTGTTACTTTGTGTAACAGTTATTTTACAAAAAACCTCAAAGAAGACACAAAAGACAAAAAAACAAAATTATCAGTTCCTTGTTTTGTCAAGCTTATAGTATTGTCAGGCTGAGCTTGTAGTAGCCTATTAGTTTAAATTACCCACTTCGACTGGTTTTGTGCGACATTAAAAAAATATTAATTACATTTAAAAATAATTTGGCATACTTTTAGCATATAATATTTCGTTTAAATCTAATATAGAAAAAAATGAAAAAGATAATATTTATGATCATAATCTGTTTTTCGATATTAACAGTATGGTCGCAGGAGTATAAAAAAGTAGATAATTTTGCTTTTAAACGTGGCGAAAAATTTGTTTTTAGGGTTTATTACGAATCAATTATGACAGGTAAAGTTACTGCCGGCGAAGCAACGCTTGAAGTAACAAGCGATGAAAAAATTATTGGTGGACGAAGAACTTATCATGTTGTAGGTTATGGAAAATCAAAAGGACTTTTTAATATGTTTTTCAAAGTAGTAGATCGCTTTGAATCTTATTTTGATGAGGAAACGCTAATGCCTTGGCTTTTTATTCGCCGAACTAAAGAAGGTGGTTATATAAAAGATGACGATGTTACATTTATTCATAACAAAAAAATAGCTGTTAGCAGAACCGCAACAAAACCAATTCCTGATGGAGTTCACGACTTTTTATCAGCATTTTATTGGGCTCGAAATATTAATATTAATAAATATAGTAATGGCGAATCAGCCTTTTTTAATTTCTTTCTCGATGATACAACATATCAATCAAAACTTGTTTTTGTTGGTAAAGAGACAATTAAAACATCTTTAGGCAAATTTAAAACTATAAAAATTAAACCGGGTGTTGCTCAAGGAAACGTTTTTAACAATGAACATCCAATAGAACTTTGGGTAACCGACGACAAAAATAGAATTCCTCTTATCGCTCAATCGCAAGTTATTGTTGGCAAAGTAAAAATGGAACTTATTAGCTATTCGGGCTTGGCAAATCCTATTACTGCTAAATTAGAATAAACCCAAATTACACAATAGGAAAAAAAGAATAATTTTTGTATTAGAATCCTAATGCGTAGCAATAGAAAAAACTAAATATAATGCCTGATAATAAAGGGTTTTTATATTGTTATAAATAGAAATAATAAAGAGTTTTTGTTGCCTTACTTTTTGTCTTGAAACAAAAAGTAACCA
>CAZRCF010000188.1:0-6008 GCA_964598505.1 uncultured Lentimicrobiaceae bacterium
CTAAAAAAAATATGGGAAAACAAGGAATTAAAATCTCATCCGTTGATGTAGATGAACTTTTAAAAATGTTAAATGCAGCACTTTCTGAAGAATGGCTTGCATATTATCAGTACTGGATTGGAGCAAGACTTATGGAAGGTCCAATGAGAAGCGAAGTAGAACCTGAGCTATTATTACATGCTGACCAAGAATTAGGACATGCTTTATTGGTAGTTAATAGGATTATTCAATTAGGCGGTACACCTGTGATTAATCCAGTTGATTGGACAAAATTAGCACGATGCTCTTATGATGAGCCATCTGACCCTTACATTGAAGTTATTTTAGAACAGAATTTAAAAGGGGAAAGATGCGCAATTCAGAGGTATCAGGAAATTGCTGATTTTACCGCAGGGAAAGACCATTCAACACATCAAATGGCTGTTCAAATCTTAAATGAAGAGCTTGAACATGAAAATGACATTGAAGATTGGATAAATGACATCACACGAATGAAAGAAGAGTGGAAAAAAATTAGAATGTAAAACAATTTAAAAATCAATTATCATGGAAGAAAAAGTAATTTCAATGCCTCGCATAGGCGAAAATGCACCAGAATTTAAAGCAGTTACAACTCAAGGGCAAATAAATTTCCCCTCTGACTACAAAGGTAGTTGGGTGATTTTATTTAGCCATCCAGCTGATTTTACACCAGTTTGCACTTCTGAATTTATGACTTTTGCCACAATGGAACCTAAATTTAATGAAGCAAATTGTAAACTTGTTGGTCTTTCTGTTGACGGACTTTACAGTCATATTGCATGGCTGAGAACCATCAAAGAAAAGATTGAATACAAAGGAATGAAAAATGTTGAAGTAACATTCCCTTTGATTGAGGACATAACAATGGAAGTTGCTCAAAAATACGGAATGATGATGCCCGGAGAAAGCAATACAAAAGCTGTTCGAGCAGTATTTGTTATTGACCCAAAAGGAATTATTAGGACTATTATTTACTATCCGCTTAGTTTAGGTCGTAATTTTGACGAATTATATCGTGTTGTTCTTGCATTGCAGACAGCAGATGAATTTAGTGTAGCTACACCAGCAGACTGGAGACCAGGAGACGAAGTTATTGTTCCAACAGCAGGTTCTTGCGGAGTTGCAAAAGAAAGAATGGAAAGCCAAGACGAAAATACAAAGTGCTACGATTGGTTCTTCTGTACTAAAAAGATAGATAAAGATACTGTATTAAAGAAAATCTTAAAAAAATAAAGCCCGAAGGCATAACAAAGGCTATATACAATAAGGGTTTCAGTGGTAATTCAAGCGTTCTGCCCCGCTCAAACTTCGGTGTAGTTGGACAGGAACAAAGCCCGCAAGCCCATACTGCTGCTTCACTCAAACGTTAGCAACGATAGTAAGACATGCATCGCCCTAAAACAGATTAAACTTTAAATTATGATAAAAAAAATTTACAGATTTTTGAATCCAAAATTTCAGAATTTATTCCTTGAGTACAAAGTTGATTTCAAACCGAGATATGGATTTGGAAAACCTGCGCATCAAGATTTATATAAAATTATTGACTCAAATCGAGAGAGTTACAAGAAATTAATTAATAAATCATTGTTGCTAAAGGATTTCATTTGGACAATTAAAGATTCAAAGAATGAGACCGATTCTACAAAACCGACTTGGAATAACGGGTTTTTACCTGGACTTGATATTATTGGAATTTATACTTTGATGACAGAGTTCAAGCCTAAAAAATACATTGAAATTGGGTCGGGAAACTCTACAAAAGTTGCATTTAAGGCAAAGACTGAACAAAATTTAAATACTGATATCGTTTCGATAGACCCAATGCCACGTGCAGAAATTGACAAATTGGCAAACAAAGTAATTAGAGAACCATTTGAGAATATAGATTTTAATATTTTGGACGAGCTAAATGAAAACGATATTCTATTTGTTGATAATTCACATAGGATACTGCCAAATTCAGATTCAATGGTTTTCTTTCTTGAGATTTTACCAAGATTGAAAAAGGGTGTAATAGTTCATATTCATGACATTTATTTGCCAAATGATTATCCACAGTTTATGTGCGATAGATTCTATTCAGAGCAATATGGATTAGCAATGTATTTATTGGCAAACCCGAAAAAATACGAAACGATTTTACCGAATTATTTCATATTTGAGGACAAAGAATTATCTGATTTAATTTCACCAATATGGAAACATGATAATTTAAATGGAGTTGAGAAACATGGCGGTTCTTATTGGATAAAAATTAATGAATGACAAAAACTACGGTTGCCAACAACAAGTATAAAACATTGGAAGTTACGTGGTTGGGTTGCATTTGCGCCCGTGTCATGTTTCTTATCGTGGGATACAGACGCGTATCACAATCTCCAACAATTCATACCGCCGACCGCAGGACTGTTTAAAAACCCTATTTTCAACAGGTTTATTAACAATTTGATTGTTGATAAAATTGCTTATTATAATTTGTTTAATTTGTTGATTATCATTATATTTGCTTTGTAATTATACACGATTTTTATCAAAAATAACCGCAATAAATTTTGAAACTTACCTAAAAGGGTTTAAATTTGAACAATTTTTTTCAATACAGGGCGGTTTTTTAGATGGACTGACGTTAGCGTTCATTAACAACAAAAATATTACAATTATTATACAGGCGGAATCCGAAAAGCCTATTTTAAGAGTAGGAAAAACAATAAGACAAGTTAAAAATGAAAAAGATAAGTATTTTATTAATTGTATCAATTACTTTTTTAATTAGTATGACAAGCTTTGTTCAAAACTTTAACGAAGTAAAAATTGGCAATCAGATTTGGATGACAGAAAACCTGAATGTTGATAAATTTAAAAATGGCGTTTCAATACTACAAGCTAAAACGGCAGAAGAATGGCAAAAAGCATCTGAAAAAAAGCAGCCTGCATGGTGCTATTATAAATATGACTCGACTAATGGTAAAAAATATGGTAAATTGTACAATTGGTTTGCAGTAAACGACCCGAGAGGATTGGCTCCAAAGGGATGGAAGATTCCGTCCGATGATGATTGGACTCAATTAACAAACTTTTTAGGTGGTAAAGATATTGCTGCAACAAAAATGAAAAGCAAAAGCGAATGGAAAAACAATGGTAACGGAGACAACGAATCTGGTTTTACTGGTTTGCCTGGCGGACATTGCTTCTATCTTGGCACATTCGAAGGAGATAATGGGTACTGGTGGAGTTCAACAGAGAAAGATGCATATACTTCTTGGGCGCGCGTCATGACATATAGTAATAAAGGACTTTTGGGCAGGTACGACTACGGAAAACAATATGGATTCTCTGTTCGATGTATCAAAAATAATCACAATAAATTTTAAAACTTCCTTAAAAGGTCTTAAATTTGAACAAATTTTTGCAACACAAAGAGGTCTTTAGACGGACTGATGTTATAGCTTATACTATAAAAAGAGATGAAACAAACAGTCAAATATATAATTAAATTTATACTAATTTGGAGTTTGCTAAATTTTATATTGAATGAATTGTCATTATTCATAAGATTGGTTTTATTTGACAATTTTTCTTCGTTTTTAATTGATTCATTAATTGGCTTAAAATATATTGGTGCCCAAACGGTTCTTTTTGGGATAGTTTTTACGACTGTAAATATTCTATGTAAAAACAAAATCTTATCAAAATCTTCGTTTGTAATTCTTCAAAGTTTGATATTTCATTTAATATTTTTAATGAATATTGATAATCATGACAATAAAACTTATTTTTCGACAACTGAAAATAATTTTTGGCTGAGATACATTTCATTAAATGGCACAGATTTTACTTATTTCTTACATTATTACTTCCCTTTGTTTGGTCATTTTGAGGGAGGACAGTTTATCCCAGAAAACATTTACATATTTTACTTTTTGTGGATATTTACACCATTAATTTACTTTGCCCTGCTTACTTGGTTGACAATTAAAGTAATGAAACATTATGAACTGAAGTACAAGCTATAATTGAGTAGACCGCCCTACCAGTAGTTAGCTGGCAGGGAGAGCCTCTCAAACAAACAACAATTACATTAAAAACAATAAATACCAAGTAATTACTTGCCCAAATCCCTCGTTGTGCGAAGTTTCCGAACTTCGCACTTTTTTTGTTTTGAAGTTTTACAACTTCAAATTGTGAAATAATTAGTTACAAACTAACATTTATTAAATGCGAAGTTGCAAACTTTGCATAACAGTAGGATAAACGACCTCGAAGAGGTCAAATATTTATAGAAAAAGAGACATATATAAACATGCGACCCCGATAGGGGTCGAACAAACTTGTAATATAATTTATTGCTATAAACATTTAATCCCTTCGGGATTATTTTTTCATTAAAATCTATATATATTACTTTTGTCAAAGTTACAAACTTTGACAAAGGTAAAAGTACAAAGTTAGTTGCAAACTTCGCATAACAGGTATCTGGTAAACAAAATACTAATATTTACCTACCAAATAATCTAAAAACACTAAAAAGCAGCGTAAGCCACGAAATTACGCGAGGCGGGCGGGGCTGTGAATGGCAAAAACAATTACAAATCTTGTAAAGGCGTTTACGTTTGTATTGCAAAGCAATACACTACTTTATTTAGATTTGTTTTGTTTTTGACAGAGTGGGCAGGATTCGTAATTTCTTGAATTTTTGCATACTTTTGTTTCAAGACAAAAGTATGATAATAAAGTTTACCCTGTGGTGCTAAGTTTAGGAACTTCGCATTTTTTTGTTTTGAATTTTTTCAACTTCAAATTGTGAAATAATTAGTTACAAACTAACAATTATTAAATGCGAAGTTGCAAACTTTCCACAACGAAAAAAATAAAAAAACAATTTCATAAACACTTTTTACCTATTTTTGTTAATCTTTAAATTTAAGTTTTAAATTAATGATAACCGAAATACTAAATAAACCACTACTCGAAAAAGACGATATTATTAGATTATTGCAATGCGATGAAGAGGAACGCAAGGAACTTTTTAAAAAAGCTGCTAAAATAAAAGAACAATATATTGGCAATAAAGTCTATTTTAGAGGATTAGTTGAGTTTTCAAATATTTGCTCAAAAAATTGCCTTTATTGCGGTATTAGAGCCGGAAACAGCAAAACATTTCGATATACCGTTACCAAAAACGAAGTACTTGAGTGTGCCAAATATGCTTACGATGAACATTATGGCTCAATGGTTATTCAATCGGGCGAACGATCTGACAAAGATTTTGTTAACGAAATTGAAGAATTAATTTTAGAAATAAAAAAATTAAGCAAAGGTGAGTTAGGAATTACCCTTTCGATGGGCGAACAAACAGAAGAAACCTATCGCCGTTGGTTTAATGCTGGTGCTCACCGTTATTTGCTACGCATCGAAGCTTCAAACAAAGATTTATATCATAAAATCCACCCAAGCAATAAACTACATTCATATCAGGAAAGAATTAACTCATTAAAATTATTACGCAAAGTAGGCTATCAAGTGGGTACCGGAGTAATGATTGGTTTGCCATTTCAAACTATAATCGATTTAGCCGACGATTTACTATTTTTTCGCGAAATGGATATTGATATGTGCGGTATGGGACCTTATATAGAGCATGAAGATACTCCTTTGTACGAGCATAAAGACATTTTAATTCCTAAGGAAGAAAGATTTTATTTGTCGTTAAAAATGGTAGCAATTTTACGAATAATGATGAAAGATATTAATATTGCTGCTACTACAGCTATGCAAACTTTAGACCCTGCCGGACGCGAAAAAGCAATAAAAGTTGGTGCAAATATTATTATGCCAAATTTAACTCCGGTAAAATACCGCGAAAACTACCTTCTTTACGAAGACAAACCTTGTATTGATGAAGAAGCATCGGAATGTAAAAACTGCCTCGAAGCACGAATAAAAATTGCTGGTGCAAAAATCGGCTACGGCGAATGGGGCGACTC
>CAZRCF010000189.1:0-5946 GCA_964598505.1 uncultured Lentimicrobiaceae bacterium
TTAATTCCTATAACTAATAAGAGTAAAGCAAAAAATAATCCTAACTTTTTCATAAAAGATGTTATTTGATTATATATTATTTATTTATATTTCTAATATTTCATTTCAAAAAAACCTCCAAAATTAAACAAATATCTTATTTTATCCTAATATTTATATTCGTTTTTTAAAGAAAATCTTTTTTTAACTAAAATTCTATAACCTTATGACGCAAAAAACAATAAAATGGTTGCTCGTAAATCTGTATTAACAAATATATAACATTTTTTTAATGATAAATTATAAATGGATAATTGTTAATTGTTTGGTAACGATTTAGTTATTTTTTCGTATTCTTTGTACTTTTTGTGGAACAGATATTACAGAAAGTTACACAAATATATGCACAAAGTTACACTAAGGATTGTCACACCGAACTTATCGAGCTAAGTTTTTCAAACTGAGTATAAGTGTCTATTTTTAAATAATGGACTTTGACAATACTTCGACGAGCTCTGTATTACCAGTCTAACATGGATTTGTAATTCTGAGCCTAAGCAAAAAAAATATTGAGTGAATTGGATGCATAAACAAGCTTAGAATGACAAAAAACAAGGTTAACCATTAATAAATCCACAAGTCATCTGGTTACTATTAGTAGGTTAGCAGATTTAAAGTTCTCTATTAATATTGCTATATTGCATTTGGTGATTAAATAAAAACCGCTGAATATAATTGATATTCAGCGGTTTTTATTTGAATTTGGTAGTCTGTAGGGGAATCGAACCCCTGTTACCAGGATGAAAACCTGGCGTCCTAACCCCTAGACGAACAGACCATTTTGTTAAGAACGGTGCAAAGGTACAAAAAAATATTTAATCTCCAAATTTTTAAAATATTTTTTTTAAAATATATTGTTTTTTTATCCTTTAGGATTGCCGGAGTCAGCTTGAAATCTGAAACCAAGTCGTTTTGCTGTTTTTATTGTAGAACTTTGCATTTCTAATTGTTGAATGTCGAAAACTGTAATTTCTTTCATTACATCATAAGCCGGTGTTAGCAAATCGAATTCAATAGTATATTTTATTGCCGAATTTAAAATGTTTTCCGAGATTTGTTGATTAAAAACATTGTCGGCAAAATTATTAAACAACAGACCAATTTCGCGTTTGCCTTCAAGGTAATAGTGATTATCAACATTTATAAATATTCTGCCAATTAAATATCCTGAGTCGTTAATTCTATTGTAGTTAAACGAATCGGCAAGGAAATTGTAAATGCTTATTATTCCGCAATACGAACGATTTTCATTCTCTTTAAGGTACGACAACTTATGAACATCGTGAGCTCTAGGGAATTCAAAAATATTTGTGTGCATAATAAATATCAAAATATCACCGGCAAATTTCAACGTAAATTCAAAATCACCTTTTTCGTTTATTTCAACCGAAATTCTTGGATTTGATGAGTATAATTGCTCTTTGTAATTTTTTTCAAATGTACCAGAAGAAGTTTTTAACATTTTAAAAGCATTTACAGTATTTTCGTAAATATCTTGCTTTAGGTTAGCTTTAAGCAAAAACTCTTCAAGTAGTTTTTTCCTGTCTTCTGAATTTATAATTGATTCCATAATAATTGGTTGGTTTAAAAAACAAATATATAAAACTTTTCTAAAACTTAAAACGATTAAATTCTATTTGCAATACTTTCGGCACAGCGTTGCCCGTCAATTGCTGATGAAACAATACCACCAGCATATCCTGCACCTTCGCCTGCCGGGTAAAGATTGTTGATTTCAATATGATTTAAGTTCTGCGAATCGCGAGGAATACGAACTGGTGATGAGGTTCGCGATTCAACACCAACTAAAATTGCATCATTTGTGTAAAAGCCACGCATTTTATTATTAAACAAAACGAATGCTTTTTTTAATCGTTCGCTAATAAAATCAGGTAATACTGAAGACAAATCAGCTGAAATTAATCCCGGATTATATGAATTATTAGGTAGTGTATTTGAAATTCTATTATTTACAAAATCGTCCATTCGTTGGGCAGGAGCCGATATTGATTTTCCGCCGGCAAGCCATGCTTTATATTCTATTTCTTGTTGAAATTTCAACCCTGCAAGTTCATGATATTTATCATAATTATGCAAATCTGAATGCTCAACCGAAACTACAATGCCGGCATTTGCAAAAGGAGAATTTCGTTGTGAATTCGACATGCCATTTACTACTAATTGATCAGGATGTGTGCTTGCAGGAACTATTACTCCACCCGGACACATACAGAATGAAAAAACACCTCTGCTGTCAACCTGTTGTACCAAACTGTAATTAGCTGCAGGCAAGTATTCGGGGCGCTTTGGCAGCTTATATTGAATACTGTCGATAAGCGATTGAGGATGCTCAACTCTTACACCTAAAGCATAAGATTTTAATTCTAATTTTATCTTTTTATCGAAAAACAATTCATAAATATCGCTTGCCGAATGACCTGTTGCTAAAATATATGCTTCTGCTTTATGTTGATTTCCTTCGCCATCGATAATTGATGTAACCTTATTATTTTCAGTTAATATATCTATAATTTTTGTGTCGAAATGAACTTCGCCACCACACAAAATTATTGAATGTCGGATATTTGTTATAATTGCAGGCAATTTGTCGGTGCCAATATGAGCATGAGCATCAATTGAAATTTCTTGGTTAGCACCGTGAGCTATTAAAATATCTAAAACACTACTTACATCACCTCGTTTCGTTGAACGAGTATAAAGTTTTCCATCTGAAAACGTTCCGGCACCACCTTCGCCAAAACACCAATTCGATTCAGTATTTATTGAAATATTACGATTAATTGCTGCAATATCAATTTTGCGATTATTAACATCCTTACCACGTTCAAATATTATTGGTTTTATGCCTAATTCAATTAATTTTAGTGCAGCAAAAAGTCCTGCCGGTCCGGCTCCAATAATAATTACAGGTTTTTTATTACTTACGTCTTGTAATTGATAATTAATGTCGAATTTTATATTTGAAACTGGCTCGTTTACAAAAATTGTTAATCGTAAAATATATAAAATAGGTTTACGACGAGCATCTAACGATCTACGTATTATTTTATATCCAGATAAAGAATTGGGTGAAATATTTTCTTGAATAATAATTGCTTGAGTTATAATTTGCTTATTATCAATTTCAGACGCCGGAATGGTAATTTCAATTTCTTTTGTCATTTGAATAATTTTTGTAAAAAAATTGTCTTTTCTAAATAACCTAATATACTATTAAAAAACCAATTTAACAGAAATTAGCTAATAATTAAACTTCAGAATTCAGTCTTTTGTTTTCAGGTTTCTATTTTCACAATTACTCAAACAACAAAGATATTTGCATGTTTTTAGCATTTAATCGCTCAATTGAGTTCGAAAACAGATTGCCTTCTCTGTCAATTAGGTCTTTTAAGCCATAAGTCATTGTAAATTCTGTTGAAAACTTAAAAAAATTAAAATAAAAATCTAATCCAATACCGGCTCTAACCGAAATATCATCACGAATTAATTTTACTAATATTTCATCTTTAAGTTCATTAGTTTTCTTTGCTTGCGAAGCCAAATCAATACTATATTGCACACCACCAATAATATACACTCTTGTATTATTCATTCTCGACGATTTGAATTTCAAAAGAAGTGGGAAATCAAGATATGTTGATTCAACTGTTTTTGTTATATCTATTGAAATTGTATCGTGGTACAATATTGTATATTTTAAAATTCTATCGCCAAACGAAAGTGTTGGCGTAAAACGTAAATTAAAATGATCTCCTAATCTTAAATCGGAAATAATTCCTAAGTTAAAGCCGCTCTGTGGGTTCGATTCAACAACCATTAACGAATCGAATTGCGATAAATTTGTGTATGGTTTTATTGCAAAATCGAATTGATTATAAGCTAATAAAAACCCAAAATGATATTTTTTTAAGTCATATTTCGGCAAGTTAAATGTATATTGGCTTTGCCCAAATAATGAAATGCTTAATAAAAACATCGAAATAATTAATACTATTTTTTTCACTGTAAATATTTTTTTGTAAAACGAAATGTATTTTATATTATTGTAATAGAGTGGGAAGTTAGATTTAGAAAGTAGAACGTGAGAAGTTAGTTACGAGTTATAAGTTATTTTTATATCCAACATAAAGCGTAGCCGTTCCGAAGGTGAGTTTTTTATATTTAATATTTTTAAATCCATTGGTTGCAAATAAAATGTTTAAATCATTCCATTGTGGAAACTCGTTTACCGATTCATTTAAGTATATATATGCTTTTTTATTTTTTGTAA
This sequence comes from uncultured Lentimicrobiaceae bacterium, assembly GCA_964598505.1. GTDB lineage: Bacteria > Bacteroidota > Bacteroidia > Bacteroidales > WCHB1-69 > CAZRCF01. Next base: position 4,331 of record CAZRCF010000189.1, read on the forward strand.
GCAACTGCGCAAAAGCAGGCAAAATATATTTAAAATATAATGAGTATAACCATCTAATACTTTTATTTGGAAGTGTAATTTCAATTATAGAATATTGTCCATTAGGTTTTAGTACGCGATAAATCTCTTTTATTGCTTTCTCGATATTTTCAAAATTTCTTATTCCAAATCCTATTGTAACTACATCAAAAGAATTATCCGGAAATGGCATATTTTCAACGTCTGCAATCAATAATGAAACATCTGTATTTATATGTTTTTTAAATTTCTCTTTCGCTATTTCCAACATTTGTTCTGAAATATCAATTCCTACAATTCTTTTTGGGTTTAGAGTTAGTAGTTCAATTGCTAAGTCGCCTGTACCGGTAGCTATATCAAGGATTTCGATATTCGATTTATTTTTTATTGATTTAACACATCTTTTTCGCCATAGTTTATCAACACCAAAAGATAGAATATGGCATGCAGAATCATATTTTGCGGCAATTGAATTGAACATTGAAATAATAACTTCTTTATCTTTAATAACTTTCGACATTTTGAAATGAAATTTATAGCTGATTAACTTCAAAAAGTAATTTTTGTTTATCAATAGGCACAACACCAATTTCTTCGCACACCAAACCACCGGCAAGATTTGAAATTACAGCCATATCCTTAGGGTTTAACCCAATACTGTAACATAATGCAGCAACGCTAATTACAGTATCGCCGGCACCCGAAACATCGGTAATATTTCGATAGTGAGCAGGTATAATCTCATACACAAGTTCTCTTTCATCTGTGTGCCAAACCACCAAAACACCACGCTCTGATAAGGTAATTAAAGCAATTTCAATTTCATGTTCAATAATGTATTGCTTAGTTAATTGAGCAATTGCATCGATGTCGTTATAGTCAATTTCGCTTTTTGTGCCTTCGCGAAGTTCTTTTAAATTTGGTTTAAAAATTGTTGCTTTTTTGTAATTATTAAAATTTCGTTTTTTAGGATCAACAGCAACAGGAATATCTAAAATTCGTGCTTTAAAGATTATTTTTTCAATTAAATCTTTAGTAATTAAACCTTTATCGTAGTCTTCAAAAATTATTACATCAATTATATCGTTTTCTAAAATATGCTCAACAATATCGTATAAAGCAATAGCATCTTCTTTTACAAGTGGGGTATCAATTTCTTCATCAACTCGTAATAATTGTGTATTATTGCCAATAATTCTGAATTTAGTAGTAGTAATTCGGTTATTGCTCTTTATCATACCATTTGTTGGCATTTTCAAATCTTGCATTTTTTCAATAAACTCGTTGCCTTTTGCATCGTTGCCAACCAAAGAGCAAAGAATAGGAGTTGCTCCAAGCGACTGAATATTTAAAGCCACATTTGCGGCACCACCAAGACGGTTGTCGCGTTTTTTAAGGACAACTACAGGCACAGGTGCTTCAGGCGAAATACGGTCAACATGTCCAAATAAATATGAATCCATCATCACATCTCCAATTATCATCACTCTTTTGCCTGAAATGGATTGCTCAATGTTAAATTTTTGTTTTGAAACCATTGTCATTTTTTTTGCAAAAGTAATTATAATTAGTTTAATGTCAAAAAATGAAAGATTTTA
>CAZRCF010000190.1:0-5928 GCA_964598505.1 uncultured Lentimicrobiaceae bacterium
ATACCCCCGACCAGATTCGAACTGGTGTCGCCAGCTCCAAAGGCTGGCATGATTGACCGCTACACTACGGGGGTGTATTTTAATTGCACTTCACAAATTTCCTTACTGAAAATTTGCTCTATTCATTTTAGCGCGGAAGATATTAAAATCAGCATCCGCAGCAGGTTATCAGACACCACAAGGGAGATTCACAAGGGTAAATCCGCCAAATGTGCACGAAGCAGATGGTGAGGCAAGCGATCAGCACAACAATTTCTGATATTTTCGATCACAGTCTCTCTCCCATTATTTGGATTTTTCGAGTGCATTGATAAGTACCTGAATCCCTGTTTAGTGAACGGGGCGCAAGTATTCTTGATCATCAGCGGATCTTTTTTGCCTCGCCTCCTCCAATCGGGATAGAACCCCATCGATCCGCATGGAAAAAACGGATATTTATGATCCAATCATTATGTCTGCTGGTTTTTCCATACTGGTTTTCTTTCCTGGCTCTTTTTGTTCAGGAGTTCGTGTTTCACTGTTTTTATGGATGATGTTTTCCTCATATTTCAGAATCTGTTTTGGAAGACGTGCTAGTATTTCCCTGCTTACCTTGAGATGTTCTTTCATAACACCCGACAATTCAACCAGAATTTTATTTTGTTCGGTAATGAGTGACTCAAGTTCAAGAGAAGAATTAATTGCAGATTCGAGGGGTTCCTCAGCGGGTTGCTGTTTCTTTAAAAATTCACTGCGGCGTTTCCAGATTTTACTGATACTGTCAATTCCTTTCTTTTTAGTGGGAAATACCTGACGATACCTTTCATAGAACTCATGGCTGTCATTACACTGGACAACAAGATCAATCTCTGCATCATCGATTTTCTCGTACTTTCGTTTATGGGTCTTTGGCATATAGTAAAACATTGGATATTTTCGGATTTGAATCTTTCTTCGTATGAAAATTAGTTTATAACTAATTGGAATTGATGGAATACCGGACATAATATTTTAAATGGATAAAATATATGGATTGGAATAGAAAATTCATTCAGAAAATCAGTTTTACTAAAATATTAAATTTTGATGTAACTATTATGTAGAATAGTAAAAGTTTTGACAAATCAACAATTGCCTTTGAATCATCATCGGAAAATTTGCTTTCAAGAACATTGGATTATTTGGTTATCTAAAATACACTTTGAAAACCATTCTAAAAGATCTCCTTAAAAAAATAGTTCCCCTGAAAAATCGTTTTTTCGAAACAATTTGAATTGATTGGATTTACAGATGATAATTTAAAATATTTTAGAAATATTGAATTAAACATTTTTTACCATCATCAGTTTGGATCTCCAGAACATTAAATTCTGATGACATTTCACATGAAATCCGAAACAAATTAAGAAAAAATAGATTTGAAATAAATTATCATCATAGAATGGAATTTTAAAACAATGGAAATGTTTGAATATAACATCATAATATTGAAAAACATTTGATAAATTTTGATATGAATGATTGTTATAATCATAAAATTAGTTTTACCAAATTATTAGATTTATACAAATTTTTTACAATAGATTGATACAAATTGAATCATATTTCATTCAATAATCTTAAATTTCAGAAAATTGGTAATTGAATTCTCCATCAATTGCAGTTCCCGATTTCATTTTCAACCATTTCGTCCAAGAGACAGAAGGAATTGAGGTAGCAATTTTATTTATCTGGATTATCATGAAACACAAACGTTTCCATTGGCCCCCGATACGGTCTGGGGAACTATAAAAAACCTTAATGGAGTCAGAGACTTCGCACCATAGCAATGAAAATCTTCCTCTTCAAACTCAATTTCCATTTGTCCTGCTCTGTAATCAGAAGATTTCAAAATTTTCATGACAAAACCAGCAAATCTTTTGAATATAAGGAGTTTAACAGAATTCAAAAGATAACCCCCCCTATCTGAATTACTCACGGTTTGTGCCGCAATTCGTCTGTGTTTTTTTTAATATCTTAAAAGATTATCCGGTTTTTCTTATCGTAAAAATTCCATAAATGGATCAAAGGGGTTGTTCACACCATTAAACCGGGGCCTTATCGCAATAAAAAAAACTGTTCGTATGGTATAGCATCATGAGGTTTATAAGAAGAGATACCCCAGTAAATAAAAAATCCGAATAATCCCCGATTTGCCAACTAAACGCGAAAAAAACCAAAAATTGGGGATACTAGTGGAGTGAGACAACTAAACTTGTGAATGATAACCGAGATAAAATACTCCACAATTTAAGATGTCTCTGACCACTAGACCGGATAAAAAGATATAACCTGAATTTTAATTCCCACCTATGATCCATTGGGTCATAGCACGCTCTGTTGAAATACTCATAAAAATCCGAATGGTTACAGGTGGTTTCACCCCCAGTTATTAAGGCTCCACCAGAATGCGACAATTCCTGAATAACTAATACGGCACCATTAAGCGCAGGTACGTCATGAGGACAGGCTTTCTATTACACCCCGTTCACTGGTTATGGTTTTCTCGTCATTACAGGATGATTTCTTCAGAGCGGATATTTACAATAAAAAAAATGACAGAATCAGGAGACATTTTCTTGCCATTGAAACATCAGATAGCAAAATTATACTTACTCGTTTGTACCGGATAGCGGGAAAAACTGCTGGTAGACTTGGCGGCGCTCATCAATATCGGTATGGAGATAGATCTCTGTTGTTTTTATTGAAGTATGACCGAGATTTTCCTGGACAACCCGGAGATTCTTTGAGCGTTTGTAAAGCTCACTTGCATAACTATGGCGTATCTTGTGCGGGGTGATACCAACAGGGGCATAGTGCTTGAAAATATGCTGGATAGCACGAGGGGAAATGTGCTTTCCCTGTTGGCCGATAAAAAGGGGACCAACAATTCGATTACCTATAAATTTAAGAATGTCGGCTAGGGTGTCATCATCAACAAAGACAATACGAATCTTGTCACCCTTACCACGGATCCGGATTGTATGCTCATCAAAATCTATTTCCTCAATATTCATTTCACATAGTTCTGATACACGAACACCGGTGGCGTATATTGTCCTGACAATGAGCTTGTCACGCGGATCTTCTATCGAATCTATCAGCCTGAGCACCTGGTTGTGTTTTAGATATTTCACATCCTGCTGTTTAATTTTCGGCCGTTCGATACCTGTCAGGGGGTTTGTACTGACTGCACCCTGAGTATAAAGAAACCGATAAAAAGAACTCATTGTCGAGATAATACGATGAAATGTCTTGGGTTTGTACGTTTGCATTGTTGAGACAAACGAAAGGAAGTCAGTTACTATTACAGGTGTTACTTCCACACTAGTGTCAAGACGTGCATTCTCGAAATCCTTCCAGTAGATGACAAGTTTGGTTATTTCAGTGTGCCTCCGAAGCCATACATAATAACCAAAGTGTTTGATCACCTGCTCATAACTGTCAAGTGTGCTGGAAGAGTAATTACGCATCCGCAAGTAGTTCCGGTAGCTTTTGAGCCATTCCGAAAAATACCCGCTTTCCATGCTCTATTCTATCTTATCTCGTGTAAATAAAGGTTTTCGTAGAATACCTATTCTGCGAAGTCTGTAAAAATAAGTTTTATTCAGTATTTTACACACAAGCAATCTGCTAAATCATAGATTATGGAAAAATTCTGGATTTGGAGCCCCGACTCCGCCATTGTTTTTGATAAACGCATGTGAATTCCACCGAATGTCTATTGGTAATAAAAAACAAATATCTCACAGCCATTTTTTTCATTTAGATCGTAACAGAGCCTACATCACTGCGATCATCGACCAGAAGCCCCGCTATTGCCTTTCAAACGCAATTAACGTCGATGAAGAAATCCCTGTAGAAACACTATTTTTTACAATTTATATCAGTATGATTCACTAATTACCCCTTTTAAATCGAAACGGGGATTGTTTGCCCACTCTTCAAAGTTAGTGGTAATCTAAAGGATTAATTTATATCTCACTTGAAGTCATTTGAATCGCACTTGCCCAGTGCGATGTTGTGGCTGCACCAACCCACATCAGGGTGTGGGAACTCTCTCGTAATGCAGGGTTTTTTTTGGTGACAGCCCCAAATCTTCATGAGAACCTTAAAAACATATTTCCCACAATATTTAATGAAGAGTCAATTTTTTTTTTGTGAGATTATAGCGTCATAGTGAATATGACCATTTTGTTGACGAGTAATATCCACTATTGAGAGGTTTTCACTTTTTTATTGAAATTGATTCTGGTGTGATTTTTTTATCGGCAGTGTAAAACAACCAGAAAGATTCTGTTTGTGCTGTGGATGAATTGTGGTCTATATCCTTGAAGGTCTACGATGTTATGGCCCTTACTCATCAAAAAAAAACGGTCTACGATTTATTGAGCCTTTCCAGATATGGAATGTGGAACATCCGAAGAAAGAAAATTTCACGTTAGAGTATAATGGGATAGAATTCAATCTTGCATCAACAAAACAGGGTTAATATTCGATCGAAAATCAGTTTGCAATCAGATTTTTTTTCGCAACAGACATTTTTCACAATATCGAGATAAACCTTGATTGAAATTATTTGCTTCGGAGTTCCCAGTGAAGAACTTTTATCGCAGAAGTAGCATTTTGCATAGATAACATTGTTTTTCACACAAAAACAGTGAGCACTCTCCAGTAAAACCGGTGACAATAAACTTGCCCACCCCAAATGTGAAAATGATATTATATCGTTGATACTGTTTTCAGGCTTTCTTTACTTTTAAACATTTTTGAAATCCCTGCCAATTGAGATTTCCTGTGAACGATTCTCTATGAATGGGAGCAAACGTGTGCTTGATTGGATCGGCCAACATAGGTCAAAGAAATTGCCATTCGAGTCGGATAATTAGTCTTTCGACTGATAATTAAATGGCTTTTAGAGGATACTTTCGGCTCGTACTTCTTTGGACGTAATCCATTTTTTTTAAGCGGACACGGGAGAGGGTTGCATAAATATTTTCGATAATAATTTTGTACCAGTTGGTATCAGAATTATTGGCTCTTCGTCAAAGAGGGGGGATAAGATAAAGGAGCCAATCCGCTCATATGCAGTCAATTGAACCGCCCGTCAAGGCGCAATCCGATGAGGTGTCTTGCCGACTCCCATAAGGAGTGTGGATTCTCATGTCGCAGGGTTTAAGGGCAGCGACCCCTTGTATGATTGAACGATAAGAATCTTATTTACCCATACGAAATTTTGGAGTGCCGAATTTCCCAGCAATACTGTCAGAATGAACGGTTTACAATTTTAGAGTTATACAACAGCCTGTCGATAGTTCACAATTTTAGGATAAATTAAAACACTGACTCACCAAATCATAGAAAAAAATCACAAATGCTAAAAAAAGTAAAAAACTTTAATTCAAGAGTATTATCTCAAAAAAATCATTTTGGGCATTTTAACGAGCCGGAAATGATACCATTAGTTTTCAAATAAACCATATGATGCTATATGTAAGAGGGCTTGGATTCTAAAAATTTATTTAATATCTCAACGCATCTCGCCCAACTGTATCCGTAATAGAAGAAAAACATAACAACCCAGATAACATCAATCACGCTCATCCGAAACTCCATGATAGATTCTTTTTTTACAGAAGACATGGTCCTGGCAACGATACGGGAAAACTTCAATTCCGTGTTTCTGTGTTCATAGCCTTGATGAAAGAAAATCTATTGAAGTTATATCCTGAAGCATTAGCGGAAATTGCCAGTGTGCAACCCGATATGTCAACGACTGGGGGCATCAATTCCCATAGGGGTGTAAAAAAAACATCGCATCTGACACAAAGTTCAGATGGCACCCACAAAAAAAATTGGTCGTGTCACAGAATCAGCTAAGATCTCATTGATAGCAAAGATACCTAAGCG
>CAZRCF010000191.1:0-4138 GCA_964598505.1 uncultured Lentimicrobiaceae bacterium
AAATCGTAATTTTTTTTACTAAGTTTTTTCATTTTCAAATTACTTCCCACACTTCGACTACGCTTATTGCATAGCATTTTCCTTTTTCACCACTAAGATTCACTAAGTATTTTTTAATTTACACATTATCACATCAGCACATTATCAAATTATCACAACTCACTTTCTACTTTTTACTTTATCCTTTTTACTTTTTACTTAACACCTGCACTCAAAATATCATTTAAAAGTGAATTGTATAGTAAATTTCCTATAATATTATATCCTTCGTTGGTAAAATGTATTTTATCTTTTTTTGCTAATCCAGCTTTTTCCCATTCGGTAATTGATCCAATGCCTCCCATAATTGAAAATAAATCCCAAACTCCACCTTTAAAGCGTTTTGCTAATTTAAAAAATGCTTCTCGAGCAATAATTCCATTATTATTTACAATAAATTCTTCAGTATTTTTCTTAAAACTATCATTGTTTGTTGTAAATAAAATTGCACAATTTGGAGAACTTTTTAATATTCTATTAATCAATTCCGAATATTGATTTATAAAAATTGTTGTATCAAAATTGTTATTGTAAGCATCGTTAATTCCTATTGAAAATATAACCAAATCGGGTTTTATCAACAAAATATCATTTTCCAGATTAACACATTTTAAAAACGATGAAACTGAAGCCCCATTTACTCCTAAAGAATGATAATTAATAGCTTGTTTTGAATTTTCGAGAATAATTCCTGATATTGAAATATCTTGACATGTAGAATCAAAACCAGAAAAATTTAATGAAAAGTTGGTATAAAAATCATCAAATTGAAAATTGTATGTTGAAAATTCGTCATCAAAATATTTTGGTTGAAATTTTTTATTTTGAATTGTAATTTCAGGAATAATTTGATTCTTTTGATTAACAATTAATTTCAATGAATTAAATTCGTAAAGAATATTATCGTAATTATTTATCTTAATCGACAAATTTGCATTTGAATCGGAAGTTGAAACAACATAACCCGATAAGCCAATATTTTTTGAAATATAGCTAAAAGTATTTTTTTCGTAATTCCATATTCCTTGATATGAAGTTGTATAGTTTGAAGGATTATTAGTATTTGCAATTGAATAAGGAAATATAAATCCTCTACCAGAAGTACAATTTGGCGAAAGCAATACTAAATTACTTCTTACTTTATTAGGAAAAATATCTGCTTGAATATGTGAACCACCAATATGAACAATGTTAATGTTTGCGTTTTGTCTGTTAATAATTTTATTAAATTTTGAATACAAGTTTTTAAAATTTAAAGAGCCATTAGGATAATCAATTTTATTAAGGTTTAAATTCAAAAATTTATATTCAGGAATAACTACATAATTGTTTTGTGAAAAAATTGAATTATTTTCAAGATATAGAATCATTATAAACAAAATCATTTTTTTCATACGTTCGTATTTATTGTTTTTAATTGTCGTATGGAACTCGCATGTTTCTTTTTAAATTTCATTGGCTCACATAAGTGTTCATGCTCGTTTCATAAAGATGAAATTTTACGAAAAATGGAGTCTTTTTTAATAATTTCAATTTTATTTCTCAGTTTATAAGCATTATAATCGTTCATTAGAGCAAAAAACAGCATTTCAGATATTTTTTTAGCACCTTTTGACGAAAAGTGAACATAATCTGTTGCTGCAAGTGGTGGTGTAGATTTTACCCATTTTGGCATAGAATTTTCGCCTCCCATAGCTTCAAACATATCCCAATAGGCTGCCCCATTTTCTAAAACTACTTTTTTAAGTTCAGTGTTTAACTCTTTTAAATATCGCCAAGTCTTCATTTTTCCACCAATATTTCTCGACATATCTGAAGGTCCAATATATAATAAAACCGCATTAGGATTAACTTTCTTGAAATATTGCAACTCTTTTGCAATACTTTTAGTATAATTTTCTAATATTTCCATGCTCGAAAGAACAGGCATCATATTACCACCAAATTGCATAATAATCATACCAACATTCATTTCTTTGTAGCATCGAGTCATTAATAAAGAATCAATTCTTGAAAAAAAAGTACCCGAAGCACCACGCATTGGATTATTATCAACTGTTACACCACTTTCTCCATCTAAAGCTATTCCGTATATTTCGGCAGTTCCTTTAATTTGTATTCTTGCTTTTTTTGCATCAATTGGCAAATTCCATGTAAAAACTTTTACAATATCAACCGGCTTATTTACAACTTCTTCGCTAATTATTTCATCATCGGCAATTAATTGAGCTTTAAATGTTCCTGTGTTTTTTCCAAATATTAAACTTACTTTCGAAAACTCTTTTGCACGCTCGTAAGCTTGCTTATTGGCATAAATATATATGTTTCCACTACCATTAACTTTAACAACTTGAGCCATTAATCCATATCTGCGATGAGGTGCTTTTTCCTCGCCAAAACTCCATATAGCATATCGTTGTAAGTTGCCAATCCAAGTTTGCGAAACTGTTAATGAAGGTATTGTTTGAACTGCCGGGATTAGCCCAAAACCGTTACCACCAAATTTTTCTTGCAATTCTTGCCTTAAATAACCAGATATCCTATCGCTTTCAATTTGCGAATCGCCATAGTGCATTATTCTTATTACTTTTTTTTGAATTTTTGATGAATCGAGTGATAAAAAAAAGTTATCAAAATAGCTTATTTTATTATTAGGGTAGCATATTGCAGATGGACTTGTTTTTGAAAATTCGATATATTGTTGCAAACTATCTTCAATCTTCATTATTTTTCCTTTTTGGAAATTTTTATATGAATTATTAATAATATCATTTATGCTTAACTCTTTTTTTCCGGTAGTATCTTGAATAAAAAATTGCGATGGATTTAAAAATTGCAATTTTGATATAAAATAAATTCCTTCTTGAGGAAAGAAAAAACCGATAGCTCCAAGTGAAAAGATACACAATACAATAAATAGCAATACACTCCGAGCCTTCATATATATTTAATTATTAGTGTTTTAAATTACTTCCCTTTTTTTATTTACATGTCTTTGGCTAAGATATACACCACTTATTACTATTGTAATTCCGATAATTTTAATTAAAGTAAATTGTTCATTTAATATAAAAAGTGAAGCAATTGCAGTAAAAATTGGAATTAAATTTGTAAAAATATTTGCTTTCGCAATTCCCATATCTCTAACAACATAAGTATAAAGTATAAAAGCAATTGAAGATGCAAGAACCGATAGCATTAATAATGAAGATATTAACTCAAAATTTGGTGTAACTGTAATAAATTTTTGGTAACCAAAAATGGCAAAAAGTGGCAAAAATAAAATAACTCCTATTAAATTTTGTATTGCAATAATATAAATTGGATGATAATGGAGGCTAATTTTCTTCATAATAACTCCATAACCAACTGCGGAAGCAACAGCCAAAAATATCAATAAAACGCCATCTAATGGAGCGTTAAACTGCATTTTATTATTTAGCATCATTATTATAACACCGCTACAAGAAATAACTATCCCCAAAAAATTGATAAATGTTAGTTTTTCTTTTAAAAAATAAAATCCAATAGCAGCCGTAAAAACAGGAATTGTAGAGATAATTACAGATGCAAATGTTGCATCAACTTTTAGCAATCCGAAACTTTCGCCAATAAAATACATAAATGGCTCAAAAAATGCCATTAAGAAAAACCATTTTATGTTTTTATCAATTTTTTTAATCTCTTTTGGATAAAAAATGTAAAGTGTTGCAAAAAGCAATATTGACGATATTATTAATCGGAGAATAATTGTTGTAATTGGATCGTAATATTTAAAAACTACTTTTGACCATACAAAAGATAATCCCCAAAACATCATTGAGATAATTGCAAAAATTAATATTTTATATTTATGATTTTTCAATAATTTATAAGTTTAATAATAAAAATCAACTGCGAAATTACTGATTTTTTTGTATCATTTTATAAAAATCTTCTTCCGTAATAATAGGAATATTTAAAGATTGGGCTTTTTTTAGTTTTTCAGGTCCCATTTTATCGCCGGCAACTACAAAATCTGTTTTTGATGATATTGAACCAACATTTTTACCACCATTTTGCTCTATCATAAGTTTTAGCTCATCGCGAGATATTGTAA
>CAZRCF010000191.1:4148-5691 GCA_964598505.1 uncultured Lentimicrobiaceae bacterium
AGTTTTAGAACTAACAGAACTTGTTTTTTTACCTCCAAATATTTCAACTAATTCTTCAATTTCAATTCTTTTTTGAGGAGATGAAAAAACTCCACTAACAACAATTGATTTACCAGCTAATTTATCTGATACAATAATATTCTCATTAATCTCAGTTTTTTGAATAATTTTAATTGGATTACTATTTCTTTTATTTTTTCTTTCTTCTCCAAATGAAAATAATAAATTAAATTTATTTGCTATTTCGTCAATAAATGAATAATTAGATTTATTACAAATATTTATAATAATTTTTGCACACATGATAGCATCTTCTTTGGCATTATGATGAGTAAAATCTATATTAAATACTTTATCTGCTATGTTTTTTAATCCATAATCTCCATTTCCTTTTAATTCCGGGAAAAATATACGACTTAAGAATAATGAATTTGTATAAAAACATGAAGGATAATCTATTTTGTAATAATCTAAAGTTGCTTTTAACCAATTAATATCACAATAATTACTTCCATGAAAGATTATTATTGAATCTTCAAAATAATGTTTAATTTCTTTCCACAATTCATTAAAATGAAGTTCATTTTCAACAATTTCACGTGTAATTTTGTGTATTTTAATATTTTCCCTTAAAAATTTAATTTCATCAGGTGGTTTTATATACCATGATTTTTCCTCAATAATTTTATTATCTTTTACTACTACTATTCCGACTGAACAAACACTGTATGGTAAATTATTTGCAGTTTCAAAGTCAAATGCAATAAAATCTTTTTGGTTTTTACTATATTTAATACTATTTACTTTCTTTATTTCAAATTGTAAATTTTTATTAATTAATCGTTTTATCATAATAATATTTTTTTCGTTTTTAAAAAAATCAACAATCTGAACTGCTGATATTTCACCAACATCAGGTACTAATAAAAAATCTTCTTTATTTGCAGACATTACAGAATTAATATTATTAAAATAACGAGCAATATTTTTTGCAGAAACTTCACCAATTTGAGGAATCCCTAATGCAAATAATAATTGTTCAAAAGAATTATTTTTGCTTTTATTTATCCCATCAATTATTTTTTGTGAAGTTAATAATCCGAAACTATCATTTTTAAGTTTTTCAATTCTTTTATCATTTTTAATTACTGACAAAAAAACTCCACATACATCAAATGGTATTTCCAATTTTAATAAATCTTCCAATTTAGCTATAGATAATTGATAAAAGTTTTTATATTTTTCTGCAATTTTCATTGCAAAATTTTCACTAAAATCAGGAATATTGAACAACATCAAAACTTGATGAAATTTTACAAATTTTAAATTATCAATAATTAATAAATGATTTAAAAAAAATTGATTTTCATATTTCTTAAAATAGTTTGAAATATCTTTAATTTTTTTTTCACGATTATTAATTTTTGAATACAAGTTATCAATATTTATCAAATCATAAAAATTTGAATTATATATTTTTTTAAAGTCATAATTGTAATGCTCTAAAATTTGATTAGATGCTTCCTGTGATAATTTTGCAACT
>CAZRCF010000191.1:5701-5904 GCA_964598505.1 uncultured Lentimicrobiaceae bacterium
TGCAACTTCAAAAGCATAAAATATTTTACTTGTTGAAATACCATTCTCATTATATATTTTTTCAATTCCAGTCAATTTTTCTGCTGTCAAATCATATAAATCTGCAACATCTTTAATTAAACCATTTTCGTATAAAACTTCAATTTTTCCTTCACCCAAACTATCAATATTCATAGCTTTTCGAGCAATAAAATGTTCAAATT
>CAZRCF010000192.1:0-1709 GCA_964598505.1 uncultured Lentimicrobiaceae bacterium
AAAATTTGCTCACGCAGTATATCGCCCTATGGCTCTGTTTTTATATTTTAAATCGGTGTAAAAAAAATTAGGTAATGAAATTCTACAGATTAACAACTTATATTAATGTTTGAAATTTGTATAGATAAAAATTATTTCATAAACCATATATGATTAAATTTAATAAAATTATGAAATTTAATAATTTGACAATACCTAAATATATAACAATATGTTTGCTTTTAACTTGCTTAAATACACAAACTAAGGTTGTTTCACAAACTTTATCCTCCGAAAGTATAAAATGGTATAATGAAAATTTAAAAGGTGAACATATTTTTAAACAAGAAGGAGGAAAAATAGACGAAAATGAATTAAAGAATTATTTTCAAAATTACGACTTTTACTATATTTGGTTAATTAATCAAAGCTCAAATTTTGGTTTTATTGGTAAAAATTATAATAAATTTGATATAAAATTTACCTCAATTATTAAATCAAAAAATGATAAATTATTATACAATGTAAAAGGTAAAACAAGAGTTTGTAATCTTATTTTTGATTTTTCGGGAACAATTAAAATAAAAAATATTAGGAAACTTAATTTTGATGAAGATTATGTACTCGATGCAGAATGTTGTAATGGAAAAACACACGAAACGGATTATTATTCAAATTTTTATATTACAGATAAAGAACTTCGTGAAATTTATAAAAACAAAAAATTTTTATTAATAACTGAATGGCATTTAAAAGCCGATAATAAATATCTTGGGTATATTAGTGGCGTTATGGTTACTAAGATTTTTGAAAAAAAAGGATTTGTTTTTTATGATGATTTAGTATATTATTCGGATAGTTATTGGAACAATCAATTTGTAGGTGAGTGGAAAAATTATAAATCAAAACCAAACGAAAAATATAGATGCAATTGGGGTCATATTAGAATTCCATACTCAGATGATTTAAATGTTAGTTGTACTGATTTTTGTCCAGATAAGAAATATTTAAAATATGGATGGGAAAACTATTATAATTCTCTATTTCCTTATGATTCCATTGCTTATGAAAGAGAAATGAATTGGTAATATGATGAAAAAAGCATTATCATTTATTTTTGGTGTTTTAATCTTTTCGGGATTACCAATTATTGGCTGGGGAGTTACTGATTTTGCAGGTTTTATTCAAAATCCATATAGAATTTCGTTTATTGTTATGATGGCAATACTCTCATTTTTTGTTGCAATTTTTGTTCCAAATCAGGGCAGAGGCTTTGGAGAGGGCAAAAAATTAATAAAACGACAAAAAATATCTTTACTGTTTTTACAAATTTTACCTCCTTTAATTATTTTAATATCGCCATATTTTGATCATAATAAAATCGCTGTTTTTAATGAAAGTGCCATAATTCGCTGTATTGGAATTGTTTTAGCTTTTTTTGGTTTTATATTAATGAATTGGTCGATAATAATTCTTGGCAAACAATTTAGTGTTGATGTTACAATTCAAGATAATCATAAATTGGTTACCAAAGGACCATACAAATACGTCAGACATCCAAGATATACAGGAATAATTCTGTTTTTTGGTTCTATACCATTTATATTTCTTGCTTGGGGAACTATACTTTTAGTTTTAGCTCTTATTATAGTTTTGCTATGGAGAATAAAAGATGAAGAGAAATTAATGCACCAAGAATTTAATGAAGAATGGGAAAAATATAAAAAAAG